>NZ_JAMYSE010000025.1:0-76594 GCF_040321795.1 Mesorhizobium sp. M0244
TCCTGCATCACACTTTGCTCGCCCATCATCGACTCAATCTCCTCTTACGACGAAGATTGAATCAGTGCTTCAGGACTGCTGCAACCCGGACTTTTCAACACAATCCACCCCAAGCAGCTGTCTAATCTCGGGTGTTGAGCTCAGATCTTCACCACTAGGCTCTTCTTCAGCAATGGCTTGTGGAGTTGCCATTCCGAGCCTAAGTTCATCGGATGAGCAGGGCTTTCACCCGCGAGGAAGACAGCGAAAACGCCATCGCCGGCATCGGCGAGCGGCCGATCAGTCAGCACCGCAATCTTGTGACGGAACGCGGCCTGACGCTGATCGACGCCGAACTGGCTGCCCTGCGCGATGAACTGGGCAGAGCGGAGAAGAGGGCCGACCGCGAGCGCATCGCGCTCATCTCGCGCGACCTGCGCTATTGGACCGCGCGACGCGAAAGCGCCGAGCTTTCCGTGCCGGAGCCGGGTAGCGACCTTATTCGCTTCGGCATGGGCGTCACGCTGGAAAGCGATGACGGCAAAAAGGTACATTGGAAGATCGTCGGCGAGGATGAGGCCGATCCGGCCAAGGGCACAATTTCCCATGTTTCGCCGATGGCCTTGGCCTTATACGGCAAGAGGGTCGGCGAAATTGCCGTGGTCAACGGCAAGGAGTGGGAAATCGTCAAGCTGACTGCCAGTTAGGCCTCGATCTTGACGACATGGTCGCGGAAGAACGTCGCGGCACCAGCCTCATCGATCTCGCCGGCGGCAACGCCCATGACGAATTCGTAGATCGTGCCGTTGTCAGCCGTCAGGGCATAACCGTTAACGATCAGAAATGCGCCAGCCGCGACAATGGCGGTGCGCTTGTTGCCGTCGACAAAGGCGTGGTTCCGGGCGATGCCGAAGACGTAGGCAGCAGCGAGATCTTCAATCGACGGATCTCCGTAGTTGGCCTTGTTCTCGGCGCGGGCGAGCCCCGATTCGAGGGCATTTTCATCCCTCAAGCCTTGTGCTCCGCCGTGTCGGCGCAACTGCTCGGCGTGCATCGCTTCGACTGCACGCCGCGTCAGAAACTCACAGCTCATTCGGCGAGCTTCTGAAGCGCGACCTTGTATTTGTCCATGACCTCGCGGGCAGCTTTCATTTGCCGCTCGAAGCTGTCGTCCACCGGCTTCAGCGCAAGACCGTCACCTGTTTCAATGATTTGAAGCTGGTCGCCGGCCTTCAGGTTCAGACGATCGAGAAGCTCCCTCGGCAGGATCACGCCTTCGGAATTGCCGATCTTGCGAATGGTCGTGTTCATGGTGAGACATCCTGTTGCAACGCTAATTATAACTCAGCGCGACTGCCGTTGCAACAGATATTATAACCCGCGTCAGCCGACCTGCAGCAGGCGGTCCATCAGCCGGTCCGCCGCTTCCGGGATGACCGTGCCGGGCGGGAAGATTTCGGTGGCGCCTGCCTGCCGGACTGCATCATAGTCCTGTGGTGGGATGACGCCGCCGGCGACGATCAGCATATCGTCGCGGCCGAGCTTCTTCAGCGCATGCTTGAGTTCGGGAATGAGCGTCAAATGGCCGGCCGCCAGCGACGAGGCGCCGACGATGTGCACGTCATGCTCGACCGCGAGCTTGGCGATCTCGTCCGGCGTCTGGAACATCGGCCCGACGGTAACGTCGAAGCCGAGGTCGGCAAAGGCGGTGGCGATCACTTTCTGGCCGCGATCATGGCCGTCCTGGCCCATCTTGGCGACCAGAATGCGCGGCTTGCCGCCGGACTTTTCCTCGAACGCTACGATCTTGTCCTGCAGCCGGTCGACCACCGGATTGTCACCGAGCGCCTTGCGATAGACGCCGGAGATCGTCTGCACCGAGGCGACATGGCGGCCGAAGACCTTTTCCAGCGCCAGCGAAATCTCGCCGACCGTGGCATTGGCGCGTGCGGCCCGGATGGCGAATTCCAGCAGGTTTTTGTTACTCCCAGCAGCACGGGTCAGCGCATCGAGCGCGCTCTCGACGGCGGCGACGTCACGCGTGCCTTTCAGCCGTTGCAGCTTCGACAATTGCCGCGCTCTGACTTCGGCATTGTCGATCTTCAGCACGTCGACATCGATGTCCGTCCCCGGCTGGTGGGCGTTGACGCCGACCACGATCTGTTCGCCGGAATCGATCCGCGCCTGGGTGCGGGCGGCAGCCTCTTCGATGCGCAGCTTCGGTATGCCTTTTTCGATCGCCGCGGCCATGCCGCCGAGGCTCTCCACCTCCTCGATATGGGCAAGCGCGCGCGCCGCCAGATCATGCGTCAGCCGCTCGAGATAGGCAGAGCCGCCCCACGGGTCGATGATCCGCGTCGTACCGGATTCTTTCTGCAGGATGAGCTGCGTGTTGCGGGCGATGCGGGCCGAATGGTCGGTCGGCAGCGCCATTGCCTCGTCGAAGGAATTGGTGTGCAGCGACTGCGTGTGGCCCTGCGTCGCCGCCATCGCCTCGAGCATGGTGCGCATGATGTTGTTGTAGGGGTCCTGCGCCGTCAGCGACCAGCCCGAAGTCTGGCAATGGGTGCGCAGCGACAGCGAGCGCTCGTCCTTCGGAGAAAAATTCTTCAGCATCAGGCTCGACCACAAAAGGCGCGCGGCTCTCAGCTTGCCGACTTCCATGAAGAAGTTCATGCCGATCGCCCAGAAGAACGAAAGGCGCGGCGCGAAACGGTCGATGTCGAGGCCGGCCGCGATGCCTGCGCGGGCATATTCGATACCGTCGGCGATCGTGTAGGCGAGTTCGAGGTCCGCCGTCGCACCTGCCTCCTGCATGTGGTAGCCGGAGATCGAGATCGAATTGAACTTCGGCATATGCTTCGACGTATAGGAAAAAATGTCCGACACGATCCGCATCGAAGGTTTTGGCGGATAGATGTAGGTATTGCGCACCATGAACTCTTTCAGAATGTCGTTCTGAATGGTCCCGGTGAGATCCTTCTGCGCGACGCCCTGTTCCTCCGCCGCCACGATATAGAGCGCCATGATCGGCAGCACCGCGCCGTTCATCGTCATGGATACCGTCATCTCATCCAGCGGGATGCCGTCGAACAGCTGGCGCATGTCGAGAATGGAATCGATGGCGACGCCGGCCATGCCGACATCGCCGGCGACGCGTGGATGATCGCTGTCATAACCACGATGCGTGGCGAGATCGAAGGCGACCGACAGACCCTTCTGGCCGGCGGCAAGGTTGCGCCGGTAGAAGGCGTTGGATTCCTCGGCCGTCGAGAAGCCGGCATATTGCCGGATTGTCCAGGCTTGCTGGACATACATCGTCGGGTAGGGTCCACGCACGAAGGGCGGCAGGCCGGGATACGTGTCGAGATGCGGCAATCCCTTGAGATCGCCCTGGTTGTATAGATGCTTGACGGCGATGCCTTCCGGCGTCATCCGCTGGCCTTTGACCTCGACCGGCGCCAGACGTGGGGGCGACCAGCCGATCTGGCTGAAATCCGGGATCATGGTGCGGCTCCGATCGCCTGATCGATGCGGATCGGAAACAGCGGCTCGCACACCGCAACGCCTTCGGTGAACGCTGGCCGCCGCTCCGCCGCCAGCGTCTCGACCGGACGCTCGGTTTTCGACGGGTGCAGCGTCGTGCCGACGATCGCCCGCTCGCCCGCCTGGTAGGCAGTGTTGCGGCGGGCGGAAGCTGCCTGGACGCGTTTCTGGATATGGCCCTGCTCGAGGCTGGACAGCACGCCGCCTTCCGCCTCGATCTGCTGGAACTCTTGCCAGGCCGCCGCGCAGAGCTCCGAAGTCAGCGCCTCGACGGCGCCCGAACCGCAAGCCGGATCGGCGACGTGGCCGATGTGGCTTTCATTGGCCATGATCAGTTGTGCGTTGCGGGCAACGCGGCGGGCAAAACCCGCCGGCAGACCGTGCGCGATGGTGTGCGGCAGGATGGCGATCGAATCCGCCCCGCCGGCTGCCGCGGCAAAAGCGGCGATGGTGGTACGCAGAATGTTGGTTTCCGGGTCGGCCGCCGTCATCATCCGGAAGGAGGTTTCGGCATGGATGCTGGCGGTGGAGGGCGGTATCGAACAGGCCTCCTGGACACGCGCCCACAGTCCGCGCAACGCCCTGACCTTGGCCATCGACACGAACTGGTCCTGATCGACGCTCAGCGCAAAACCGATATGCGGCGCCGCATAGACGAGCGGCTGGCGCGCCTTCTCGAACAGCCTCAAATAGGAGACCGCCGAGGCGAGCATGGTGCCAAGCTCCTGCGCCTCGGTTGCGCCGGCATTGTGGAACACCCGCCCGTCGGCTTCCAGCAGGACGCCGGGCACGCCCATCGAAAAGAAATGCGCGAGCGACTGCGGCATCGAAGCCTGCAAAGCCTCGATCGACATGCGCAGCCTGCCGGTCCCGGCAAATATCGCCGCCGGATCGATGCCGAAGGAGAGGTTGAGCTTTGCCGGGTCGGAACGGCGCTTGGTCAAAAACGCCACCAGCCAATCGGCCACGGCGCGGCTCCAGGGATGGGCGTCGATGCGAATCTGGATGCGGTTGAGCGGCACGCCGTCGAGCACGGTCTCCAGCGCCTCCGCCGTTCTCGGCAAGCCATAGCCGAACGCGTTGGGCGCACCTTCGAAGACGAGCGACAGTCCGGTAGCACCCTGCGCGACGTCTTCCTGCGCCTGCGCCCTGGCGCGGTCTATGTCCGGATCGTCGACACGCTGGCTGACGATCCACGGTGATCTCGGGTTGGCGCGCACCACGGGCTCCGCCGTGACCGAAGGCTCGTAGAGCGGCTCGATGCGGATGGCGTCGTCCGTATGCGAGACGAGCTTTTCCTCGAAGGAGCCGCCGGCCAGCGCCTTCTCCGCCAGCGCCAGCCATCGTTGCCGGTCGGCGTTCGGAATTTCGGCATCGTGGGTCAAGGCACCGGCGCCCATCCGTTCTCCTCGTTCTAGCGGCCGCATCAGCCTATGATGTCAGTCTACGGTCCCCGGTCCCATATCACAATGCAGCACACTTCCCGTGCAACACGCCTTCCGTGACGGTGACCGTCAACCGATTGCCAAATATGGGCAGCTTCCGCAAGCTCCAAAAGCCATTTTCGACGATGCCCATTGTCGCTCCGCAACGGCCTCACTATACCTGCGGCAGGGTTCCCTTTTCTTCAAGGGATCAGGGCTTTCAACCCTATAGGTTTGCGGAGACCGGACACATGGCTGACGACACCAGTATCTTCATAGGAGCCAGCCGCAAGCCGGACGACAGCTATCAGCGGCCCGAACAGCTTTTGCTGCAATATGGAAATCGTCACGGCCTGATCACCGGCGCGACCGGCACCGGCAAGACGGTGACCCTGCAGATATTGGCCGAGGGTTTTTCCAACGCCGGCGTGCCGGTGTTCTGCGCCGACATCAAGGGCGACCTGTCGGGCATCGCCATGATGGGCACGGCGCAGGATTTTCTGGTCAAGCGGGCCGAGCAGGTCAAGCTCGATCCTTACGAATTCCAGGAATTCCCGGTCATCTTCTGGGATCTCTTCGGCGAGCAGGGCCACCCGATCCGCGCCACCATCTCGGAGATGGGGCCGCTGCTTCTGTCGCGGCTGATGAACCTCTCCGAGGCGCAGGAAGGCATCATGAACATCGCCTTCCGCATCGCCGACGATGAAGGCCTTTTGCTTCTCGACATGAAGGACCTGCAGTCACTGCTCGCCAACATCGCCGATCGCGCCGAAGAGATCGGCGCTCGCTACGGCAATGTGACGAAGCCTTCGGTCGGTGCGATCCAGCGCACGCTGCTGGTTCTGGAGCAACAGGGAGCGACCAATTTCTTCGGCGAGCCGGCGTTGCGGATCGCCGACATCATGCGCACCACGCGCGACGGACGCGGCGCCATCAGCGTGCTCGCCGCCGACAAGTTGATGATGAATCCCCGGCTTTATGCGACGTTCCTTCTGTGGCTGATGTCGGAGCTGTTCGAGGAACTGCCCGAGGTCGGCGACCCGGACAAGCCGAAGCTTGTCTTTTTCTTCGACGAGACGCACCTTCTGTTCGACGACGCGCCGAAGGTGCTGATCGACCGCGTCGAGCAGGTGGTCCGGCTGATCCGTTCGAAGGGCGTCGGCGTCTATTTCGTCACGCAAAATCCGCTGGATATCCCTGAAACGGTTCTGGCCCAGCTCGGCAACCGGGTGCAGCACGCACTTCGCGCCTATACGCCGCGCGAACAGAAGGCAGTAAGGACAGCCGCCGAGACCTTCAGGCCCAATCCCGACTTCGACTGCGCAACCGTGATCACCCAGCTCGGCACCGGCGAGGCGCTGGTCTCGACGCTGGAAGCCAAGGGCGTGCCGTCCATGGTGCAGCGGACGCTGATCCGCCCGCCATCGTCGCGGCTTGGCCCGATCACGCCCGACGAGCGCCGCAAGCTGATCGCCGAAAGCCCGGTTGCCGGACAGTACGACCAGACCATAGACCGCGAATCGGCTTTCGAGATCCTGCAGAAAAAGGCCAAGGACGCCCAGGAGGCGCAGGCGCAGCAACAGGACAGCGGCCGCTCGCGCTGGACCATTCCCGGCTTCGGCAATGACGATTCCCAGCCAGCCGGCGGCCGCCGCGCGCCGCGGCAGTCCAACCGCCAGACGGTGGCGGAGGCGGCAATCAAATCCGTCGTGCGCTCGGTCGGCTCGTCGGTCGGACGAGCGATCGTCCGCGGGATTCTGGGGAGCTTGTCCAGAGGGCGGTAAACAGCGTCGGACCCAAGGGCCGGCGTCGGCGTTGGCAAATTCTGTCTTAGGCATCAAGCGCCGGCAGCCAAATTTGGAGGGCAACGGACGGCGGCAATGCTGCCCAAGAACGGACATTGAACAGGCTCGAGATATTTGCCCGTCGGCGACTTCGAGTCCGGCGCCGCAGATAGCGCCTCCTGGTCTTGCCAGTCCCCTTGTGTGTGACTGGAACAGCGCTATCGCCTCGGTTTTGCTTGGCGGGGGCAAGCATCTGCTCGCCCCGGCCACTTGCAAGAACATCGATCGACGCCGCCGGCTCAGTCCGCGCCGCTGAGTTCGTCGGTAAGCACGCGTTCGTTGGGATCGATCGGACCCAAGTTCTTCACGACCCTGAATCGACCGCCCTGTGCCTGCGCGATGTACATGCTCATGCGAACATGGTGCTGGCCGGGGACCATTTCGGCTGGGCCACCCGGTCCCTCGCTGATCCGGGCGTGATCGAGCGCCCGGATGACCGCGTCGCGCTCGACCGTGCCGGCTTCGTTCACCGCCGCTTCCCACATTTTGATCGCCCGGTAGTGGCCGGTGCACCCGCTGCCCGCGGTCAACATCGCGCTGCCGGGAAATCGGTCCTGGTAGCGGCGCAAGAGCGCGCGGCCAAACGGATCCTCGAGTTCCTGATAATAGTCGAGGCAGCTGTAGAGGCCCTCGATCTGCTCGGACGGCACGAGATTGAAGAAGTTCTCATCGAAGTAGGTGCAGATGATCTTGCCGCCCCGCTTGCCGAAGCCGGCCTTGTGCAACTCGTCGAGGAACGGCGTCAAGCCCGGCGGAACGAGGGTGTTGAATACCACCTCGGCGCCGCTCGCCATGATCTGCTCAACCGTCCGCCGGAAGTCGATGGTATCGAGCGGGAAATACTCCTCGCCGACGATCTTGCCGCCGTTGGCGCGCACCACCCGGCTCGCCGCCTTGTTCAGCAAATGAGGCCAGATGTAGTCGGCAGAAGGCAGGTAGAACTTCTTCGCCCCGGTGCTCTTCATGAACCAAGGGATCAGCGGCTCGACCTGCTGCGCGGGCACTGGACCCGTGCAGAAGATCAGGGGATCGTTTTCCTGTCCCTCGTACTGCTCGGTGTAGATGTAGAGCCTCCTGCCGCGTGCGACCGCCTCGCTCTTGATGGCTTGGCGGGTCGAGCTGTAGATGCCGCCGACGACCAGATCGACTTTGTCGACGTCTATCAGTTTCGCAGTCTTCGCCTTGGCGACGCTGTCGGTGGTCTCGCCGTCCTCGATGACGACCTTCACCGGTCGGCCCAGGAGGCCGCCCTCGGTGTTGATGTCGTCGACGAGCATGGTCGTGAGGTTTGCGTTGGCGATGCCCATGAAGGACAACGGGCCGGTGAGTTCGGCGACAAGGCCGATCTTGATGGGTTTCTTGTCCATCTCATTTCTCCGATCTTGGGGTTTCGTGGGGCGCGGCGCCGCCGGTGGCAGGCGGCGCGAAGTGCACGTCAGGCCTCATAGTGGCCGAGCAGCATCGCCGCCTGCGGCTTGCCGACGTGGCCGGCTTCCTGCAGGATCGCCGGCACTTCGGGGTCCGACACGAAGTTCTTCCAGCCCTCGGCGTCCCAGTCGAAGATCGCCCACACGCGGTCGGGCTCGCTGGGGTCGCGGAACACGGTTGCGCCGTTCGAACCGTGCAGCCGGCGCTTGTCGGCGCCCTTGGTCGAAAAGATACGGATGAAGCGGTCGACATCCGCCACCTTGGTCGTTGCGAGAAGCATCTGATTTTCCTCCTGTCGGTCGCGGCCACCATTGGTCCGTCGACAGGATCACGATGCGCGCCTCGGAGCAGGCGCACATGGGGAGGATTCCCTATGCCTGTGTCTCGCCCGGCCGGACAAGGCCATGCTCGACCGCATAGAGTGCCGCGGCGGCGCGGGTGGTCACACCAATCTTGGAATAGACGCTCTGGATATGATGGTCCGCGGTCTTGGGCGAGATATCCAGCTTCCGCGCCGCTTCCTTCGCCGTAAGGCCGGCGGCGATCAGGCGCAACACCTCGATCTCACGCGGCGTCATTCCGGCCAGCGGCCGGTGCGGCGCGCGGCGCGACGGCTGCCCGGCGAACGACAGCACGGCCTCGGCGGCGTCGGGGCAGATACAGCCCTCACGAACGGCGGCGCGCAACTGGGTTGCCGCCGCCTCGCTGGACAGTGCCCTGCGGTGAGGACGTTCCTCTCGGGACGTCTGGAATGCTTCGGCAGCGGCCAGAATCCTCGCCGCCGGGGACAGGTCGGAGCCGCCGACCTTGCGATGATAGCCAGAGCCGTCCAGGCGTTCGTGATGGCGCAGGACGAGCGCGGCCATCGCCTCGCCCTCGCGGCCGAACGAGACCAGGGCCCGCTCGCCGTAATAGGCGTGCAGCTGGGCTGCGTCGCGCTCACGGACCGACAGCGGACCATTGCGCATCCAGGTCGCCACCGGCACCACGAGCTCGCCAATGTCGTGGATGCAACCCGACCAGCGCAGCGCACGGAGGTCGGCGGCGGGCAGCTTCATCTGTCCACCCGCTCCCTCAGCCAGTTCCGCCACCATCCGTGAATGGCCGTAGGTAAGTGGCATGCGCATGTCGATCATATCGGCGATGGCGAGGAACGCCTCGTCGCAGGCTGCCTCGTCCAGCGTCACCGGCGGATCGGGCTCGAGCGCGAGGATCGTCTCGCGGTCGACCGTCGCGCCGATGCCTTCCATCAGCGCCGACGCGTTGGCCGAGACGAGCCGTGCCAGATCCGCTTCGTATGGGCCGTCGGCGCGGCTGGCGATGATTTCGGCCATTCCTTCGATACCGACGGCATCGCTGAGCGCAATGGCGTCCTGCGCCAACGTGATCAGGCGCACGGCCGGCAGGACATCTGCGCCGCTCAGCCCACGCGGCAGACCCTTGCCGTCCCAGCGTTCGTATATCTGTCCAAGATTGCGCCGCATCTCCTCGGACAGGCCCAGCCGCTCGCCGATCCGCTGCGCGACCTCGCAATGCGCGGTCAGGACAGGGCGGCTCACCGCGACCGCCTGCGATAGCCCGGCCTCGATCGCCTTTGCCTGCGCGGCGGGCTCGAGATCGTAGTAGAACCGCTTGAAAGCCTGTACGAAGACTCTGCCCAGTTCCGCACGGTTGCCCATGTCGAGACCGACGAGATCCTGGCGGAGCGCGATTTCGTCGCCGAAGGCGGCCGCCATGAGATCCGTGTCGGCGTTGCAGCCGACATAGCGGAGCATCGACTGGTGGTAGGCGTTGCGCCGATCCTGCTCGGAAACTCCCGCAAGATCGGCGATCCGCATCGCAAGCACGCAGGATTTCAGCGCGAAGTCGCGAGAATGGCCTGTGGCAAGGTCCGACGCATAGGCGAGGACCATCATGAAGTCCGCCCGGCGGATCGAGACGTTTGTCATCGCCCACCTCCCGGTGAGCATGTTAATCCCGCGTGCCGTTAATACCTAAGGGAAAGATTTTACGCCCGATGCGCTGTCCCGCGAGAAAACTTCCGCTTCGGTGACATGAGCTGTCACTGGTGGCGTCTGCACACAGCGCGGCAAAATCCGCTGCTCGGCGTAAGCATCGGACCTGAAGGCGGGCACCGGTACGGGCACGCCGACGCGCAGCAAAACCAGCGGGAGCGAGGAAGATCCCGCCCCAGTGCTTTCGACCAGCTCAGAAGATCGAGTTCGTTACCGCTTTTATCGGGCCGAGCAGGATCGATCCTTCCGGCACGCCAGCGTCGATCGGAATGGCTTTGCGGTTTGCTGTCGCCACCATCGGCTGGCCGATATCGGCCGTCACCACGACCGGGGTCTTGTTCGGCACACGATCGTAGAGATCGATAATGTCTTGGTTCATCAGGCGCACGCAGCCCGACGACACCGACTTGCCGATCGACCGCCATTCCGGCGAACCGTGCAAGCGGTAGAGCGTGTCCTGGTTGCCCTGGAAGAGATAGAGCGCCCGCGCGCCGAGCGGGTTCTTGAGTCCGCCGGGCATGCCGCCATTATCGGCGCTGTACGGTTTTAGTTCGGGCTGCCGGGTGACCATTTCGTCCGGCGGCGTCCATTTCGGCCATTTCTGCTTCCATTGGACCACGGCATCGCCCGACCATTCGAAGCCGGCGCGGCCGAGGCCGACACCATAGCGGATCGCCTGGCCGCCCGGGCGCACCAGGTAGAGGAAGTGATTGGTGGTGTCGACGACGATGGTGCCCGGCTGCTGCCCGGTCGGATCGTCCACGATCTGGCGCAGGAACTGCGGGTCGATCTTGTCGACCGGTATGGCCGGCAGCTCGAAGCCGCCATCGGACATCGGCCCATACATCGTCACATACTCGCTGAGCGGCGGCTCGACATAGGTCGGCGGCGGTGGCTCGACCGGCTGTTGCGACAGCGTGGTGCAACTGGAGACCGCGACCGAGGCGGCGCCAAGCGCTGCTGCGTTGAGGAAACCGCGACGGCTAAGGCGCAGAGAGGACGATGGGGGTGTGAACATGATTGCCTTTTTTAAGTCTCAAATCGCAACAAAGCATGAATGCGCCCGGTTGCGCGGTTACCCGAGCAATGCCCGGCGCGATAGGCGGTTGCAATTCTGGCCGCAGGGTGGACAAACAAAGGCAAAGCTGTGGCTGGATCGTCACTGTTGCGCCGAGGCAACATGTCCGGCCGTCAAACCCCGGAGATCAGACCATCGAGAGACGGCAAGATCAGGGCCGGTGGAAAATCCCGGTATTCCTCAGGCTGGTTCGTGCGGTTGATCCACACCGTCCTGAAGCCGAATTTGGTGGCGCCGGCGACATCCCAGCGGTTGGAGGACTGGAAGGAGACCGCCCCCGGATAGAGACGCCAGCCCGTGGTGACCATGTCGTAGACCGACGGGTCGGTCTTGAAGCGCCTGACGCTGTCGACGGAATAGACGTCGTCCAGGACCTGGTCGAGCGCCGCGGACTTGACGGCCGCTTCCAGCATTTCAGGCGAACCATTGGACAGGATCGCCAGCCTTGCTCCCGATGCCTTGAGCGCCTTGAGCACGGCCGGTACCTCCGGATAGCAGTCCAGCCGCCAATAGGCCTCGAGCAGCTTCGCCTTCAGCCCGGCATCTGCGGATGGAACCTTGCGCAGGGCGAAATCGAGAGCCTGCTCGGTGAGCTGCCAGAAATCGGCATAGGCCCCCATCAGCGTGCGCACCCAGGAATATTCCAGCTGCTTGGCGCGCCAGATCTCGGACAGCAGCTGGCCGTCCGGTCCGATCTGGTCGGCGTGACGGCGCACGGCCGCATGCACGTCGAACAGCGTGCCGTAGGCGTCGAAAACGTAAGCCGCATGGTGCATGCAACAGTTTTGCGGCTGCGCAAGGCAAGGCGCAAGCGCTGATTGCAATTCGCCATCCCGCTGGCCTCAACAAATCTCGGCCATGCCGGTTGACGGCAGCCGCCAAGCATCTTCCAATGCGCCGTAAGAAGCATCGAACGGAACCTGGCAATGACACTGGCGACTGCGGCGCAATCCGCGACATGGACCTTCGTCGACGGCGACTGGTATGAGGGCAACGTCGCCATCCTCGGGCCGCGCAGCCACGCCATGTGGCTCGGCACCAGCGTGTTCGACGGCGCCCGCTGGTTCGAGGGCGTCGCCCCCGATCTCGACCGCCATGTAGCAAGGGTGAACGCCTCGGCGATCGCGCTTGGTCTGAAGCCGACGATGAGCACCGACAAGATCGTCGGCCTGACCTGGGACGGGCTGAAGAAGTTCGACGGCAAGACGGCGGTCTACATAAGGCCGATGTATTGGGCCGAGCATGGTGGCTATATGGGCGTGCCGGCCGACCCGGCCTCGACGCGTTTCTGCCTTTGCCTCTACGAATCGCCGATGATCTCGCCGGCGGGTTTTTCGGTGACGGTGTCGCCGTTCCGGCGCCCGACCATCGAAACCATGCCGACCAACGCCAAGGCCGGCTGCCTTTATCCCAACAACGGCCGTGCCATCCTTGAAGCCAAGATGCGCGGCTTCGACAATGCGCTCGTGCTCGACATGCTGGGCAATGTCGCCGAGACCGGAACCTCGAATATTTTCCTGGTCAAGGACGGCCATGTCCTGACGCCCGCGCCGAACGGTACCTTCCTGTCCGGCATCACCCGCGCGCGCACCATGGCCCTGCTTGGCGAATACGGGTTCACGACGACGGAAAAGACGCTGTCGATCCGCGATTTCCTGGAGGCGGACGAAATCTTCTCGACCGGAAACCATTCGAAAGTCGTGCCGGTCACCCGCATCGAGGGCCGCAATCTGCAGCCCGGACCGGTGGCCAAGAAGGCGCGCGAACTCTATTGGGAATGGGCGCATTCGACTTCGGCCAAGTGACCCGCTAAAAAGCGCACCGGCGCTTCGTTTCCGGAGTTGTTCCAGACCAATCCAGTCCTATGTTAGTCCGGTATCGACACCGGATTTTTCCACGAGGGAGTACGACCGATGGCTTTTGAATTGCCCGCCTTGCCCTATGACTACGAGGCCTTGCAGCCTTATATGTCCAAGGAAACGCTGGAGTATCATCACGACAAGCACCACAAGGCCTATGTCGACAACGGCAACAAGCTGGCTGCCGAAGCGGGCATGGGCGATTTGTCGGTCGAAGACGCCGTCAAACAGTCCTTCGGCAAGAATGCGGGGCTCTTCAACAATGCCGCCCAGCACTACAATCACATCCATTTCTGGAAATGGATGAAGAAGGGCGGCGGCGGCAACAAGCTGCCCGGCGCCTTGCAAAAGGCGGTCGACAGCGATCTTGGCGGCTACGACAAGTTCAAGGCCGACTTCATCGCCGCCGGAACCACCCAGTTCGGTTCGGGCTGGGCCTGGGTCTCGGTCAAGGACGGCAAGCTGGCGATCTCGAAGACGCCGAATGGCGAAAACCCGCTCGTCCATGGCGCGTCGCCGATCCTCGGCGTCGATGTCTGGGAACACTCCTATTACATCGACTATCGCAACGCCCGGCCGAAATATCTCGAAGCCTTTGTCGACAGTCTCATCAACTGGGACTACGTGCTCGAACTCTACGAAAAGGCCTGATCCGTTCCAGAAAAGCCCCGGCAGAACCGGGGCTTTTCTTTTTCAGCACAGAACGACAGTTGCAAAAATTCACGCAGCGTGAGGCGAAGCGTCGGAATTTTTAAGCCATCCTTGCCGTTATCATCGGGGTGGGACCGTCCAGAATTGCCTTCAATATGGAGCCAAGCGAATGAGAAAGCTTATCCTCGCCATCTCGATGCTCGCCTTCGCCGGTTCGGCGGCGTTTGCCGAACCGGTCGCTGACCGGCAGGCCCTGATGAAGGAACGTGGCAAGATCGCCGCCGGATTGTCGAAAGTGGTCAAGGGCGAGACGCCTTACGACGCCGCTTCCGTGCTGACGGCGTTGCAGGCGCTGCAGGCCAATGCCGAGAAATTTCATGCCGGCGTCGACACGCTTTTCCCGGCGGGCAGCGACACCGGCGACACTACGGCTTCCCCCAAAATCTGGCAAGACATGGCCGGCTTCAAGACGGCCGAGGGCAAGTACCTCTCCGACGTCAAGGCAGCGGTCGCTGCGGCGCCTGCGGATGCCGATGCGTTGAAGGCACAATTCAACACAATTGGCGGCGACTGCGGCACCTGCCACAAGGGCTACAGGGTGAAAAAAGGCTGATCGCGGGCGATGCCCTTGCTGAAGAAACTCGTCGGCGCCGCCCGCGGCCTGGGCGGCGTCGCCGCGATTGCGGGCTGGTTCCTGTTGGCTCCGGCCAGGCTCGATGCTGCCACGCTGGCGCAGCTTGGCCCCGGCGACGCCGGCAAGGGCAAGCGCATCTTCTACGCCGGCGGCTGCACATCCTGTCATGCCAAGCCCGGAACGCAAGGCGACGCCCGCCTTCAGCTGGTCGGCGGCCTCGAGCTCAAGACGCCGTTCGGCACCTTCGTGCCGCCGAACATCTCGCAGGACGCCAAGGACGGCATCGGCGCCTGGTCGGTCGACGACCTTGCCAACGCCATGCTGAAGGGCGTGTCGCCGTCGGGCGAGCATCTCT
This sequence comes from Mesorhizobium sp. M0244, assembly GCF_040321795.1. Lineage (NCBI taxonomy): Bacteria > Pseudomonadati > Pseudomonadota > Alphaproteobacteria > Hyphomicrobiales > Phyllobacteriaceae > Mesorhizobium > Mesorhizobium sp. M0244. Next base: position 14,814 of record NZ_JAMYSE010000025.1, read on the forward strand.
ATCCGGCATTTCCGTATACTTCCTACGCGCGCATGAAGCCGGCCGACATTGCCGATCTCTATGCGTTCCTGAAGACCTTGCCTGCGGTCGCCGGCAAGGCGCCCGCCAATTCGCTGGGGTTTCCATTCAATGTCCGACGTGGCCTCGGTCTGTGGAAATTACTCTATTTGAGCGAGCAGCCGGTCGTTTCCTTTCCCGACGGCACGCCCGATCCGGTGCTGGCAGGCCGCTATCTGGTCGAAGGCCCCGGTCATTGCGGCGAATGCCACACGCCGAGAGACTTTACCGGCGGCACCAAGAAGAGCCAGTGGCTGGCAGGCGCCGCCGCCGCCGAAGGCAGCGGCATCGTGCCGAACATCACGTCGGGCGAGGGCGGCATCGCGGACTGGTCGGAGGCCGACATCGCCAATTATCTCGAAACCGGCTTCACGCCGGATTTCGATTCCGTCGGCGGCGCGATGGTCGACGTGCAAAGGAATATGGCCGCGCTTACGCCAGAGGACCGAGCGGCGATCGCCGCCTATTTGAAGGCCGTGCCGCCGCATCCCAACGGCTATCCGGCGCGCAAGAAGCCGGCGAGCTGACGGCTGTTGGGTCAGCGGTCGCCGAGAAAGTCGAAGCCGGTTTCGAAGAAGTGATTGTAGTCGCAGGTCATTTCCTCGCCTGGCGCAATGTCGCGCAAGGCATAGGTCTCCTCCGGCAACGAGACGTCGCAATTCGGGTCGTCGTCATGGTTCATATAGCGCGCATCGTCGGCTTCGAAGACGATGTAGTTCGGGTCGCGCCGGTCCGGGTAGGCGTAGCGGTCGAGATAGGTTCTGACCGGCCCGGTTTCCTGCTCGTAGTTCTCCACTTCGATGCGCCGGTCGTATTTGGGATCGAGCTTCCAGACTAGCGTGCCGCGGGCAATGTGGTTCTTGGCAAAGACGCCGATGCCCTGGATGGGCGATTTGTCGAGATAGACATCGACGAGCAACATGGCAAATCCCTTGGTGATTGGGGGTTGGCGGCGGCTGTGAAAAGGCCGCGCACTGGGTAGCGCGCGGCCTTTGCAATTGCGAGCGGAAAATCAGCTGTGCCTGCCCATTATCCGAAGCCTCGTACGGCTCGTCGCCTGTCGAGACCCTAGCGCTGTTGCAGCGCCAGCCGGATGCCTAAGGCGCAATAGATACCGCCGACAGCCTTGCCTTGCCATCTCAGCACCGTCGGGTTTCGGCGCAGGAATGCACCGAGGCCGCCCGCACCCACGGCGAAAACCACCGTGCTGACGAGGCCCAGTAGAACAAAGATGATGCCCAATATCGCCAGTTGAAGCATCACCGATCCGTTTTCAGGCCGCACGAACTGAGGAAGAAATGCGAGGAAGAAAAGCGCGGTCTTGGGGTTGAGCACCTCGGTCAAAATAGCCTGCCGAAATGCCTTGGCAGCGGGGATCGCAAGTGCGCCGGCGGCCGGATAGGCCGGCGTTTTCTCGATGATCGCGTGAATGCCGAGATAAACGAGGTAGGCCGCGCCGATGTACTTCACGATGCTGAAAAGCGCCGCCGACGTGGCAATGATCGCCGAAATGCCGACTATCGCCATGAAGGTGTGCACCACATCGCCGGCCGCGATCCCGGCGCCGGTCGCAATGCCCACCCTGGTTCCGGAACTGGTTGCCCGCGCCACCGTCAGAAGAGTGGCGGGACCCGGGATGAAGACAAAGCCAAGCACAACCGCGACATAAGCTATCAACGTGGCGAGATCGATCATTGGTAGGCTTCTCCGCAACTCTCACCGCTAATGAAAGCCACGTCGCGGAACGGAAGGCAATGACCGCTCATCCGCCGGTGTTCACGCCGCAGGCTCGGCCTTGCCCGTCACCTTGAGCGCGAAGGCGTAGGTGAAGGCGATTTCCTCCAGTCTTGAAAACCGGCCGGAAGCACCGGCATGGCCTGAATCCAGGTTGATCTTGAACAGCACCGGATTCTCACCTGTCTTGCGGTCGCGCAACCGCACCACCCATTTGGCCGGCTCCCAATAGGTGACGCGCGGGTCGGTCAGGCCGGCCAGCGCCAGGATCGGCGGATAGTCGAGTGCGGCGACATTGTCGTAGGGCGAGTAGGCGGCGATGGTCCGGTAATCCTCCGCCGAAGCGATCGGGTTGCCCCATTCCGGCCATTCCGGCGGCGTCAGCGGCAAGCTGGCGTCGAGCATGGTGGTGAGCACGTCGACGAAGGGAACCTCGGCGACGATGCCGCCGAAGCATTGCGGCGCCATGTTGGCGACCGCGCCCATCAGCATGCCGCCGGCCGAACCGCCTTGCGCAACGATGCGGTCATGCTGCGTATAGCGTTCGGCGACGAGGTGCTGGGCGACCGCGATAAAATCGGTGAACGTGTTCATCTTGTTCGCCCGCTTGCCGTCGTCGTACCAGCCATAGCCCTTGTCCTTGCCGCCGCGGACATGGGCAATCGCATAGACAAGGCCGCGGTCGACCAGCGAAAACAGATTGGTGTTGAACGCCGCCGGCACGGCTATGCCGTAAGATCCGTAGCCGTAAAGCAGGCAAGGCGCCGATCCGTCGAGCGGCGTGTCGCGGTGGTGGAGGAGCGAGATCGGCACCAGTTCGCCGTCGGCGGCAGGCGCCATCAGCCGGCGCGTGACGTAGTGCTCCGGGTCGTGGCCGGAGGGCACTTCCTGCGTCTTGAGCAGCACCCGCTCGCGGGTGCGCATGTTGTAATCGAAGACCTGCGCCGGGGTCGTCATCGACGAATAGGAAAAGCGCATGATCTCGGTGTCGTATTCGTAGGATCCCGACAGGCCGAGCGAGAAGGCTTCCTCGTCGAAGGAGATCAGGTGCTCCTCGCCGCTCTTGCGGTCGCGCACGACGATGCGCGGCAGGCCTTCCTTGCGCTCGAGCCTGACCATGTGGTCCTTGAAGCCGATTACCGAAAGGATCAGCCGGCCCGCTTCCTGCGGCACCAGCTCCTGCCAGTTGGCGCGCACCGGATCGTGGGACGGCGCCGTCATGATCTTGAAGTCCTTGGCGCCATCGGCATTGGTGAGGATGAAAAAGATGTCGCCGCCTTCCTCGATGTCGTACTGCAAGCCGGTCTCGCGCGCCGCAACCAGCTTCGGCTCTGCGAACGGATCGGTGGCGCTCATGATGCGGTATTCCGAGGTCTCATGGTCGTTGATGCCGATCATGATCCACTCGTTGGAGCGCGTGCCGCCGACATCCATGAAGAAGCCGGGATCGGTTTCCTCGTAGATCAGCCGGTCGTTTTCAGGACTGTCGCCAAGCGCATGGAACAGCACTTTGGAAGGACGGTGGTTGGGATCGAGGCGGGAATAGAAAAAACCGTCATTGCCGGCATCCCACACCCCGCCACCACCGGTGTCCGGGATCCTGTCCGCCAGATCGTTGCCGCCGGCGAGATCGCGGATGCGAAGCGTGTAGAACTCGGAACCCTTGTCGTCGAAGGCCCAGAGAAGCTTGCGGTGGTCGCCCGAATGATCAACGCCGCCCAGCCGGAAATAGGCCTTGCCCTCGGCCTCGGCATCGCCGTCGAGCAAGATCTGCTTATCGCCACCATCGCGCGAGGTACGGAAATAACGCGGCTGCTGGCCGCCAAGCTTGAAGGAGGAGCCGTAGGCATGGGGCCCGTCCTTCATCGGCACGGAAGAATCGTCTTCCTTGATACGTCCCTTCATCTCAGTGAAAAGCTGCTTCTGCAACTGGACCGTATCGGCCATCAGCATCGCCTGATAGGCGTTTTCGGCTTCGAGATGGGCGCGGATTTGGCCGTCCAGCAGGGACGAATCGCGGAACATCTCCTGCCAATTCGCGGCCCTCAGCCAGGCATAGTCGTCCGTCCGCGTCATGCCGTGATGCGTGTCGAAGATCGGCCGCTTCTCCGGCTGCGGTGGGGTGGCGGTCGGAAACACTGGGGGTCTGGTCATTGCGTCTCGCTGTGGAAGTTACTTGAATGGCGAATGAACACGCCGATCAGCGCGGGTTCAAGGGCTACGATCTATTGTCATTGTGGCTCGAGAAGATGGGCCGGAGGAAAGGACAATGAATATTTTTTTTCGGACTGCCGCGCCCTCGCCGTCGCTTCGATGACCCTGGCCCATGCCGGTCAATCTCATGCAACTGCCTTCGCTGCTTGGCAAGTGGCCAATGTGCCGTTCGGCGACACGCTCAATGTGCGCAAATATCCTTCAGGAACTTCGCAGAAGCAGGCCGCCTATCCCAACGGGACGGTTCTGCAGATGACCGGCAAATCCACCGGCGGGATAAACCTGCTCGACATTGCCAATCAGCCGCACTGGAACGAGAAACAGAAGATCCGCAATCGCTGGTGCGAACTCTGGCACGATCCCGCACAGAACGGCCATTTCGTCACCGGTTGGGTCTATGGAAAATACATCGTCCCGTTTCAGGGATAGGAACGCGCCGCTCCGGCTTCCGGTTCACGAGCAATAGCAGCGCTTCGCAACCTGCGATTTTGCTGAATCCGCCAATCACCCACCCTGTAATGCCGTCAGCATAGCAAGCATCGAGCTCTATTTGCCCGATGCCGCTTGTGTAATGGCGGCCTGACGCCGCGTCAGTCGATGCTGGTCTGACCAGGAAAGAACGGCGAAGTTACGCTCTGCACGAAAGAGTGAAGCTGAATGAGGAATATTTGACTTGTATCGCTGAATAGAGCCCAAGAAGCGAATTGACTTACTTGGCGCGTCGGCTCATTAAGATGCCGCGACGCGAATCGCGGAGGCTTTTTCCTGCACAAGTTCGCGCGCGATGCCCCGCCTGCCAAAATAGGGCGTAGACAGAAACAATTCTCGTTGGGACCTGAACACCATGGATATTATCGAAACACCTTCCAGAAACAGCGATGCGCTGATCGAGCTGACCGCCGATGTGGTGGCTGCGTATGTCAGCAATAATCCCGTGCCGGTCGGCGAACTGCCGAACCTCATTGCCGATGTCCACGCTGCTCTCGGGCGCGTGGGCGGGGCCACCGAGCAGCCGCCTGCCGACAAGCAGAAGCCGGCGGTAAATCCGAAGCGTTCGGTGCATGACGACTACATCATCTGTCTTGAAGACGGCAAGAAGTTCAAGTCGCTCAAGCGTCACTTGATGACCCACTATGATCTGACGCCCGATCAGTATCGTGAAAAGTGGAACCTGGATCCGAGCTATCCGATGGTTGCGCCCAACTATGCGGCCGCCCGTTCGCAGCTGGCCAAGAAGATGGGTCTCGGCCGCAAGCGCAAGGGACGCTGACAAGCGGCTCTTTTCCGGTTTGACGATCCAAGCGGCGCCTGCGGGCGCCGTTTTGCATTGTAGGTCGATAGTTTGCATTATAGGTCGATGGTCGGCTGATATACGAACCCGCCATACTGCCGGCAATGCCGTCCGGTCAGGCGGTCTGCTTCAGGGCTACCTCGGCATCACGCTTGATACGCTTGACCATCGAGCGAAGACCATTGGCGCGCTGCGGCGACAGGTGCTCGTCAAGTCCGAGCGCCTTCAATGTGGCTTCTGCGTCGGTCCTCTGGATTTCGCTGGCGGGCCGTCCCGAAAACAGCGCCAGCATGATGGCGACCAGGCCGCGCACGATATGGGCGTCGGAATCGCCCTTGAAGGTGATAACGGGGTTGGCACCCTCGCCTTGCTCGGTGGTCAACCAGACCTGGCTGACGCAGCCGGGCACCTTATTGGCTTGTATGCGTTGCTCGTCGGGAAACGGCGGCAGCGCTTCACCCAGTTCAATCACATAGCGATAGCGGTCTTCCCACTCGTCGAGCAGAGCAAAGTCGTCGCGGATGGTCTGGATCGTCGTGGTCATTCCCCCGGATATAGTCATCCGGCGCTGCCGCGTCACGGAAAAAGAGGAGAGACGCCGCAGGCGCCGAGAGCGGGGAGCCTTGCGGTTTAGCGATGAATTCGGCCGAAACAGTCTCAGTTTGTTGCCGGCAAGTGGACTTTCGCCGGCAAGTCGACTTTCGCCGGCAAGACGATTTCCTCGGGCACGCTGCCGGTGGTTGTCGCCGTATCGGGTTCAGCGGCCTTGTCGTCCAGCATGGCGGCCGCGATCTTGGCGGTCTCCTTTGCCCGGGCGGTGATGGTGTGCATTGCCGATTTGCCGGTCTCGCAGACGTCCGGCTTGCGCTCGCAGATGCCGGCGATGTCGCCGACGGCTTCGCGCGCTGCAAACAGCGCCTGGAGCGGGCCGACGCTTTCGCGGCCCGCATCATCGGAGCCGACACCCAGCGGCAGCGCCAGAAGCACCAGCGAAAACCAGAAAGCCGCTCTTATCAGAAAGCCCATCTGTCTGTCCTTTATGACGGTCATGCATCCGAACCGCACAACACTTGTAACGCGATATTGGCACAGACGCGCAAAGGACGGCTTGTCCAGAAAGCAACAGTTTTCCTCAAATTTTAGGCAGATTCGAAACGAAGCGTTTTGAAATTCATTTGCCTCGAACGGCTCAGATTTTATTCAGTAAATGGTAACCATCCAACCCTTTGTTTTTCCTGCTCATTTTTTGAATCGGCGACATTTTGATGCCCTCGGCCGCAAGTCCAGGCGCGGGCGGTCCGGATAACGCTCCGTTTACTATGGCGGCAATTGCCCCGGTTTTTCCCCGCCGGTATCCCGATATTTGCAGCCGGCCGGGGGACGATCGACCCAGCCTTATCCATTCCTTAAACGCTGGATGCGAGTTTCGGATCGACAAAAGCCGCCTGCAAAGCAGGGCCGTTCACGACCGGGTGCGTTGAGTTGAGTGCGATCAAGGCCAGATACGCCGAGTTGCCGGGCGCGATAGCCGCCGGTTGCGAACGGATGGTTCATCCGTTCGTCCTCGGCCAGAGCGATCGCCGCCGCCACAGCCGGTTCATTGGCGTCATGCTGGCGGCTCCTTTCTTCAGCGCAGGTGCAGCTGTGACGCTGGTCACGTCGGGTATGGGCGCGGCCGTGACTGTGGCTGCGATCTTTGCGGCGTTTGGCCTTTGCTGGTTCGCCGCTCTGCTGGTGGCTGCATCGGGCAAGATGAGCCTGGCCGGCCAACTCGCTTTGGTCGTGGGCGGTGTTGCCCTAGGTGCCCTTATCGCTGCCGCCGGCGGCCTGGCCTCGCCGGTTGCCTTGCTTGCGGTGGCGCTGCCGTTTGAAGCCTGGTGGATCGGCCAGTCGCGCCGTGCCGTGATCTGGGGCGCCATATCGGCCCTTGTCGCTGTCCTGCTGCAATCTTTCGCCGTTTCCGTCTTGCCGCTCGGCCAGACCGAAATCGCCGCATGGCATTGGCTGGTTCCCCTGGCCTGGGCGCTCACGCTTGTTCCGCGTGTCGCTCCACTTCGTGGCGCCGCCAACGCACAGCTCGATCCGGCCGGTAGCGACCGGCTCGAAGACCTGATCGACGCCGTCGTGCTGCAAATCGCGGCGCATGGCGAGGTTCTGGACGCCTCGGCGAAGGCGCGCACGATCCTTGGGCTGGCGCCGGAACTGCTTTTCGGCACCGGGCTTTTCGATCGCATCCATCTGTCCGACCGCGTCCCCTACCTCAGTGCGCTGGCCGATATGCGCGATGGCGCCCTGTCGCGCCGGCTCGACCTTCGCGTCCGGCTGCCGCAAAACAGCGGCGTGACGGCCGACAATTACCGGCCGTTTTCACTCGAGATGATGCGCGCGCTGGGGCAGGAGACTGTCTTCACGCTCGTTCTGCGCGAGAACGATGAGCTGGCCGGACTGCGCCAGGAGCTTGCCGCCGCCAACGAGGCGGCTGCCTCGGCCGAGGTGGCGAAAGGACGCTTCCTTGCCGTCGTCAGCCACGAGCTGCGCACCCCGCTCAATGCCATCATCGGTTTTTCCGACATGCTGCTGCACGAGATGTTCGGCACCTTCAAGGATCCACGCCAGAAGGAATATGTCGGGCTTGTCAGGGATTCGGGCCAGCACCTGCTTGCCGTCGTCACCTCGATACTCGACGTATCGCGGATCGAATCGGGTGCCTATGCCACTGAGCCGGAACCGTTCCGCTTCCGCGAAGCGGTCGAGATGTGCCAGTCGATGATGCGCCTGCAAGCCGAGGCAAAGACCATCGATCTGCAGGCCCAGATCGCGCCGGACGCAGGCGAAATAAACGCCGATCGCCGTGCCGTGCAGCAGATCCTGATCAATCTCGTCTCCAACGCGATCAAGTTCACGCCCAAAGGCGGCAATGTCGTCATCGGCGCCAAGCGGATCGGCTCGCGGCTGCATTTCTGGGTCCGGGACACCGGCATCGGCATCGCCGAGGAAGATTTCGCCAATCTCGGCAAGCCGTTCATGCAGATCCACAACGACTATACCCGCCGCTTCGAAGGTACCGGGCTTGGGCTTTCGCTGGTGAAAGGGCTGGTGGCACTGCATGACGGCACCATGTCGATCGAAAGCATGCCGGGCGAGGGCACCACGGTGACGATCAGCCTTCCCGTGAACGGCCCGACGGGCCACTCGGCGGAGAAGACCGGCGTGGTGCCGATGTCAGTCGCCAAAGCCAGAGCGGACGGTGGCAAAGGGGAGAGCAATGGGTCGCTCCGCAAAACAGCCTAACGCGGCCAAGCGCCGCGGCAATGCCTTCGAGCACGGAGCGATGGCTCTGGGCAGCCTGATCTCGCGCAATCCTGTTGTGATCGGAAGCTCCACCGCATTCCTGGTGACGCTGTTCTACGTTTCGGCGAACGCCCTTTGGTACCAGCCCTTTCCGCATGCCGGCGCGTTTTTCGCCACCAGGAGCATCGAGGGTTTTCCTCGGGCGGACAGCGACGAGCCCGAAACCACCATCAATATCGTGCGTCCGGCCGCTGCGCCGATCAAGAGCGACCCGGTCGTCGAGCAGGTCCAGGGCATATTGAAGGATCTCGATTTCTATTCCGGCACGGTCGACGGCATTCCCGGACCGAACACGCGCAAGGCCATCCAAGCCTATCAGCAGAAGGTTGGATTGAATGCCTCTGGCGAGATCGACAGCGTTTTGCTGGATCAATTGGGCGCCACGCCGACGACCGCAGCCGTGGTGCCGCACCCCGTGCCGCGGCCGGTTGAAACGACCGCTGTTCCAGCCGCCATTCCGGCGTCCGCACCGGCAAATGCGGCAGCGCAAGCGCCTGACCCCCGCATCGTCAAGATCCAGGCCGGACTGAAGGCGTTCGGCAATGACGATATGCAATTGGATGGCGTGGTCGGGGCGCGCACCAGGGCGGCGATCAAGGAATTCCAGGCGCTGTTCGGCCTGCCTGAGACCGGCGAGCCCGACGAGGTCGTCTACGTCAAGATGCGTCAGATCGGCCTCACCAACTGAGGGCTGTGACGACCACTCGGCGGTCACTCGGCAAAGACCGGTTACGGTCTTCCGGCCAATGCTGTAAGGACCGCCGCATGTCCAGGACTTCTCCATGCGGGTAACCACCGATCTGTGGGTATCGGCGCTGTTGCGCCGGGTTTTCAGCGCTGGCGGTTTTGCCGCCGTGGTTAAGCGCGGCGCGACGGAAGCCGGCGCGGTTTTCGTGCTGGCGCGGGGCAGGCGGGGGGAGATGGCGCTGTTCGGGCCGGCGCCGCAGACGAGCTACGATTCGGCCAGGCCGGACGACCGTTTCTTCAGCCTTCTCGGCGAGGGCGACAATGCTGCCATCTTCGACGCGCGGCTGGAGCGCGAGAAGAAATTCGATCCGGATATCTGGGTGGTCGAGATCGAGGCGGGCGCCATTCCCGTTGAGGAGCTTATCTCGGTCAAGACGCCGTAACGGCAAGCCTTCAGACGCGACGCGCCCTCGAGCTGGCGGCAGCATCGGCGCTGTTCGGCTTGCGCAGGTCGGCGTTTGCGGCGACGCGGCCGGGCTTGCGAACGACTTTCGACACGGTGTCGGCCTTCCAGCCGCGGAGCCTGTCCAACGCCGCGTCGCGGTGCAGCAGGCGGTAGCGGTCGAGGAAGATGCGGATCGCTTGCGGGTGCGGAAACTCGGTCGGATAGATGGCGGCTGTGATCAGGAACGCCTTGTCTTCGCTAAGGTCGAGCGCGCGCAAGGCGGCCAGCAGCGGTGTGTAATTGTGGCTCGCGGTAAGCGTCCGCGCCGTCGAAAAATCGACTTCGAGCGCATCGGCGAGCGCTGTCTGGAAAAATGCCGCATTGCCGGTCAGCGCGGTCTCGCGCAGCTTGACGTAGGTTTGCGTGTCGACGAACGGACCGATGGTGGTGCCGCTCTCGGCGCGCATCATGGATCGCAACCGGCGGCGTACAGTTTCGGCGGCGGCATCGGCCGCCTCTTGCCTGTTGGCATCGATCGCAACCATTTCGGCGTTTTCGGGCACGGCGTTGGCAGTTGCTTCGGGCTGCTGCGACCGCACCAGCGTCGGCCTTTCAAGCACCCTGATCAGATCGGCGATCGTTTGATTGAGATCCTTGCGGCGGGCAATGGCACGGGCATGCGGCAGGCCGTGGCGGCCGATCAGCGCAATGAGGTCGACGTCGCTGAGGGCGCGCGAGCGGATGAGCAGCGGGGCGGCGATGTCGACCCGCTCCTGGCAAAGCCGCCGCACCAGCGCGGCGGGCGCATATTCGCATTCGGAAAGGGCTGCCGCGACGTAGCGGCGCGATTCGACCGAAACGTTGTCGAAAAGCGGCAGCGTCAGGTCTTCGAGTTGCGCGATCTCCCGGCGCGAAGGGCGGGTGAGCGAACAGAACGCCGATACCGCGGCGCGGAACAGCCTTTCGGCCTTTCCCGGTTCAGCTCCTGCTGCGATTTGCCTGAAATCCGAAGCTGACACGAAGGATACGCCCGACACTCGACACGATCTGGACTGCGCTCTGCCGGGCTGTACCGGTTTCGCGTTTCCCAAGAACAAAGATCAATTTAGCGGCGATCCGTTAGCGCTCCGTTAACCTACTACCGCCTTAATCGACTATGGAGGCGTTGCGTTGTGCTCCGGGGCAACCGAGAGGAATACGCGAACCATGGGCATGGTACTGTCTTTCGTGCCGCGAACGGCGGCAACCAATCGAGCACAGCAAGCCACCGGAACAGCGGCGGCGGTGATCATTTTTCCCGGCGTCCGCTACGAGCAGCGGCCGCTGACCGGCGAGACGCGGCCGACCGGTCCTGACAAGCCGGGGCCTTCGGGGACTTTGCCGGTACCGCATCACTGAGTCCCGGTCGAAGGTCGCTAAAGTGCGTCGCCCTTGAACGGCCTCTCGCCACGCGATTTAAGTTGTTGCTTTTGCATGTCGTTATCCCAAAACCGCTGCGCACTTTCGGGCGCCATGCATCAGGCTTCGGCGATCATTGCGATCGAGACCTTCAGCCTGGGCATGCGGACAGGGAGCTTGGCTCCTTGCCGTGCCGGCGGATCGGTCGGAAACCACTTCACCCATTCTTCGTTCATGCCCGGAAAGTCATCCTCGTCGGCGAGAATGACGGTGGCACTGACGGCCTTGTCGAGCGTCGTTCCGGCGGCTTTCAGAATTGCTGTGATGTTACGCAGGGCTTGCGCTGTCTGCTCTTGTATCGTCTCGCCCACAATCATGCCTGTCGCATCGTAGGCGGCTGTCCCTGAGACAAATACCAATCCTGCACACTTTACCGCGTGACTGAAAACGGGTGGGGCCTTGGGCAGGTCATCGCCGGATATAATGGTCCGTGACATATCGATGCTCCTCCCTCTGACGACTGGCTCCTTGCACCTGATCGCAACGACAATCAAGACTATCGGAACGGGATGTTCCACCATCGACTTTCAGAACAGGTCTAAAAATCCTGCAGTTCGCAGGAACTCTGTTCGAGAAACCGCGAGACGATCGGCTTCCAGCTGTCGTCGGGCACGAACGAGCGGATGACGAACATGCCTTCCTCAATCGGCGCCTCGACGAAGATGGCCCCTTGCAGCTCTTCGGGAAGATCCTTGCGGACCTCGATCATCTGTGCCGGCGTCAGCACGACGGTGTCCAGCACGCCTGCGGTCGCGCTGTGGTCGTTGAACGAGTAGATGTTGTGGCCGCTCCGATCATAGACCGATATCGACCAGAACGGTACCTTTCCCGGCGCCTTGACTCGCACCATCCCCTCGGCAAGGTCGAAGCGGCAAGCCGCCGCATAAAACAGCGGATCGACTGATTTCACCACCGGCGCGCCGCCGGCTTCCGCGTCGAGCCTGGTCATCTTGTAGAGATCCGAGGCCATGGCCAGGCGCGACCACGCGTCGCGTTCGGAAAACTCCGGGACGAGCAGCAGCACCACGATGTGCACGATGCCGGCGCCAAGCAGGCCGAGCAGCACGACATGCAGCAGGCTACGCATTGCAGCCGACCTTCTTGATCTGCGGCAACGCGACGTCCGAGAGACCGGTGCTGCTGGCGATCGGCGTATCGTAAAACGTGAGCACGAAATACATCTTGCCGGCGCCGCTGGTCAGCAACCAATTGCTGGGCGCCGGGCGGTTGCCGACGGAAATGACCACCGAATTGTCGGCTTGGCGCAGCACCTGGTAGGACTGCAGCGCAGCCAATCTCGGCTTGCCGGTCTCGATTACGCCGAGCGACTGGTCGGCGGCATACAGGGTCCAGAACCGGGCGGTGGGAAAGCCGCCCTCGATATTGTAGGCACATTGCCGCCTGAGCTGCTCGCCGCCGGAATCGTGGTCGGCGATGAAGGACAGTCCTTCCGCCTGTCCGAGCGCCAGCACGCCTTCGCGCGCCACGCGGGCCTTCGAATAGGGATCCGCCGTCGGCGTGCCGATATCGGGAAAGGCGGTCCATTGGCCGATCCTGATGGCGCCGGCGCCGTCCTGCAGCTTCAGCGCGTACCAGACGCTGCCGCCACCGCCGACGATGGCGATAGCAAGCGAAAGCAGTGTCAGGAAGGCGTTCTTGAGCATGAGGAGCCGGGAACCGAAGGCGGGGGACAGAAAATTGCTGCTCGGGGATATCGCGGCGCAGGGGCTTGTGGCAAGCGGCGCGCGGAATTGGCCGCTCAAAGCGCCGACAGGGTCTCCGGTGCAGCGGGCGAGAGCACGGGTGCGGTCTGGAACAGCTTCGTGAGTTCCTTCAGGGTCTGGGTGGTCCGGCTGGACAGCACCGGCGGACGCTCGGCTGCGGCATCGGCTGCTGCCTGTTCGGCGTTCTTCTTTTCCGCTTCCTCGGCCTTGGCAGCGATTTCGGCATCGACGAAGGGGTGATCGAGACCGGGGATCGGTTTGAGGTCGATATTCTGGTGCGCATAGAGCATCAGCCGCTGCCACACCATTGCCGGCAGCGTGCCGCCGGTCATCTTGTTGGTCGCGGTGAAGTCGTCATTGCCGAGCCAGACGGCGGCCGTGTAGTTGCCGGTAAAGCCGACAAACCAGGCATCGCGATAGGACTGGGTCGTGCCGGTCTTGCCGGCGATAACGATGTTTGGAAGGGCCGCGCGCCGGGCCGTGCCGATCACCGGAACCGCCGCCAGCATGGTGTTCATGTATTTGAGCGCCTGCTCCGACAGCACCCGGTGCGGCGGCGGCGCGTCCTTGGCGAAGTCGTAGACCATGTCGCCGGTACGGGTGAAGAGTTGGCTGACGCCATGCCGGGTTCCGGCAAAGCCGTTCTGGGCGAACACGCTGTAGCCCGTCGCCTGGTCCATCACGGTCATGCCCGATGTGCCGAGCACCATGGTCTTGTGCGATTCCAGCGGCGATTCGACGCCCATCGCCTCGGCAATCGCCTTGATCGGCTTGATGCCGAGATAATCCTTGGCCAGCCGCACCGGCACGGTGTTGATCGATTTGGCCATCGCCGTGATCAACGTGACTTTGCCGGCCGACCCGCCATTGTAATTGTGGGGCGACCAGCTGCCCCAGGAGATCGGCCCGCCGGAAACCACCGAATCCGGCGTGAAGCCATGCTCCATCGCCGTTGCATAGACATAGGGCTTGAACGAGGAGCCGGTCTGGCGAAGCGCCTTGGTGGCGCGGTTGAACTGGCTGGCGCCGTAGTCGCGGCCGCCGACGATCGCCCTGACCGCGCCATTGGTCTCGATGACGACGATGGCGCCCTCGGTGACGTTGTATTCCTTGCCGAACTGGCGGAGGTGGAACTCCATCGATTCTTCGGCCGCCTTCTGGATGTTGCCGTCGAAGGTGGTGTGGGCGACGAGCGAATGCTGGCCGCTTTTGGCGGCGATCTTCTTGACCTCATCGAAGGCCCAGTCGAGGTAGTAATCGGGGCTCTTCTGCTCGCCGCGATCAACGATTTCGGCCGGGTGTAATCTTGCCTGTAGCACCTGGCCTTCGGTCATGAAGCCGGAATCGACCAGATTGGACAGCACCACATTGGCCCGCGCCCGGGCAGCGGGCAGGTTTATGTGCGGCGCGTATTTGGTCGGCGCCTTGAACAGGCCGGCCAGCATCGCCGCCTCGGCCAGGTTCAGGTCCTTGACGCTCTTGCCGAAATAGAAATCGGCCGCCGCCTCGATGCCGAAGGTGCCGCCGCCCATATAGGCGCGGTCGAGGTAAAGCTGCAGGATTTCCTTCTTCGACAGATTGGCTTCCAGCCACAGCGACAGGAAGGCTTCCTTGATCTTGCGCTCGAACGTCCGCTCATTGGTCAGGAACAGGTTCTTGGCCAGCTGTTGGGTGATACTCGAGCCGCCCTGGACGACGGAATTGGCTCGTACGTTCTCGAATATAGCGCGCGACAGGCCAAGCACGTCGATGCCGTAATGGTCGAAGAAACGCCGGTCCTCGGTGGCCAGCACCGCCTTGATGACGTGGTCGGGCATCTCGTCGACCGGCACCGAATCGCGTTGGATGATGCCGCGCTGGCCGATCTCGTTGCCGTAGCGGTCAAGGAAGGTGACAGCGAAGTCGCCCTGCGTGCGCCAGTCGCCGGCGGTAATCTGGAAGGCCGGCAAGGCCAGCGCCAAAAGGACGACGATACCGCCGGCGCCGAGCGTGAACCCTTCACTCAACAGTTCGATCATGCCGCGGCGCCAGCCGCCGACGCGGAAGCGCCGCGAGAAGATGGTGGCCGCTTCCCAGAACTGGCGCGCCTTGAAACCGATCTCGTAGACCGAGGAATCGATCCAGGCATCCACCGCCAGCAGCCTTGCGGCGATCGGACCTCTTCTCTTGCGTGGTTCCAAAGGACTGGTCATTCCAGGATCCGGCTGCAGCGATGCCGCCAACTGAGAAACGCATGCCGGCAATTTCAGGGCGGCGCGCCGTTCAAGACTATTCGTCCATTTTGGTGCTGCCTACAAGGGCTACGCGGGAGGTTTGAGGCGAGAACCGCGCCCGCAAGCTGCCATCACCGCGCGGCGATGAAGCGCATGAAATGCGCGACGTCGGCCTCGCTCGGTTCCTGCCCGGTGAAACTGCGCAAATAGGCGGCGAGATGGCTGACCCTTGCCTCGACCGGCTCCTTGATGTCGAGCACGTAATAGCCGATCTGCATGTAGTAGAGTACACGGGCACGGATGAAGGCGTCCTCGTCATCGTAGCCATGCCGGCGGTACATGTCGCGGATTGCGCTCAGGCGGTCGTTGTCGGCCTGGTCGATGGCGCGGCGCACGTCGTCGGAACGGCGCGCCCATTCGCGGATGGCAAAGTCGAGCCTGGGATCGAACAGGCGCTCGTCAGCCCAGCATTCGAACACGTTCATGACGCCCATGATGATCGAAGCGGCCGGGCGCTCCGCACGTTCGACGATCGCCTTGGTATTGGTGTCCCGCCAATGGGCAAGCAGCTGGTCGAGCAGGTCCTGACGGCTCTGGAAATACCAGTAGAAGCTCGAGCGCGAGACGCCGAGCTTCTGGCCGAGCGGCAAAACGCGCACGCTTTCGACGCCGTCCGAAATGAGCGTCTGGAGGGCAAGATTGATCCAGTCCCAGCGCGTCACCTTGATGTTGCCGGGCGCTGGCTCGTCGTGCGGAGCAATCATGATCATGGGCGCACAATAGGCATGCGCGTCAGCTCCGTGCAAGGCGTGTGGACAGCTATGTCTACACTCTAGACACACATGTACAGTACGTATATGGTGACCGTCTCCAACAAGCTCAGGGGATGGCCGTGAAGTCGCATTGCCGCGCAGTCGTCATCGGGGGAGGCGTGGTTGGGGCGTCGGTGCTCTATCATCTGGCGCGCTTCGGCTGGACCGACATTGCACTGATCGAACGTGCCGAACTGACCGCCGGTTCGACCTGGCACGCAGCGGCCGGCTTCCATGCGCTCAACGCCGATCCCAATGTCGCGGCGCTGCAGGACTACACCATCAAGCTCTATCGCGAGATAGAGGCTGAATCTGGCCAGGATGTCGGCCTGCACATGACCGGCGGCGTCAACATCGCCAGTGATCCTTCCCGTTGGGAATGGCTGAAATCGGCCTGGGCGGTGTTCCAGTCGGTCGGCATCGAAACGGCGCGGCTGGTGACGCCGGAAGAAATCAAGGCGATCTGTCCGATCGTCGACGTGAGCGGTGTCCTTGGCGGCCTCTACGATTCCAACGAAGGCCATCTCGACCCTTACGGAACGACGCATGCCTATGCCGGTGCTGCGAAGAAACGCGGCGCCGATGTCATTCTGCGCAACCGCGTTCTCGACCTGAAGCCGCGTGCCGACGGCAGCTGGGACGTCCTCACCGAGCAGGGGACGATCGTTGCCGAGCATGTCGTCAATGCCGGTGGTCTCTGGGCAAAGCAGCTCGGTCGCATGGCCGGCGTCGACCTGCCGGTAACGCCGATGGAGCACCATTACTTCGTCACCGAGGACATCCCCGAGGTCGCGGCGCTCGACAGAGAGATCGGCATTGTCGTTGACCTCGAAGGCTTTTCCTATCTGCGACAAGAACGCAATGGGGTCCTGCTCGGCATCTACGAACAGGATCCGAAGCACTGGAACATGGACGGCGCGCCGTGGGACTACGGCATCGAGCTGATCCCGGAAAACATCGACCGTATCAGCCCCGAACTCTCCAAGGCCTATGAGCGCTTTCCCTGCCTGGCCACGGCCGGCATTCGCAAATGGGTCAATGGCGCCTTCACCTTCACCCCGGACGGCAACCCGATCGTCGGCCCGGTGCGCGGCCTCAAGAACTACTGGGTCGCCTGCGGCGTCATGGCCGGCTTCAGCCAGGGTGGCGGCGTCGGCAAATCGCTGGCCGAGTGGATGATCCATGGCGAACCGCAAGCCGACATCTTCGGCATGGACATCGCCCGCTATGGAGCGTTTGCGGCAAACCGCGAATATCTCAGGCAGACGACGCACCAGTTTTATGCGCGCCGCTTCGTCATGACCTTTCCCAACGAGCGCCTTCCTGCCGGAAGGCCGCTGAAACGCCCCGGCGCCTATGACGGCATGACGGCGGCGGGAGCCGAATGGACATCTTCCTGGGGGCTGGAAATCCCCGCCTATTTCGCACCGATGGGCTTTCGCGAAAACACCACGCTGAAACGCTCCAACGCCTTCGATATTGTCGGCGACGAGGCGTTACAGGTCAGGCGTGCTGCCGGTCTCGTCGATACCTCGGCCTTTTCGCGTTATGCCGTATCCGGTCCGGGCGCGGAAGCCTGGCTCGACCGGCTGCTGGCCTCAAAACTGCCGAAACCCGGGCAGGCGAAGCTCGCGCCGATGCTGGGCGATGACGGCCGTCTGAAGGGCGATCTCACCGTCTTCAACTGGGGCGACGGCAAGTTCTGGCTCATGGGCTCCTACTATCTGCGCGAATTCCATATGCGCTGGTTCGAGGCTCATACGGCGGACGGTGTTCTCGTCACCGACCTCTCCGATGCGATGGCCGGGTTCCTCGTCACCGGGCCGAATGCCAGGACCATCGTGGCGCGCACGACGCATCAGGACGTCTCGGCAAGCGCGCTGCCGTTCATGGCTTGCGGCGAGTTCGACATCGGCATGGTGCGGGCGCAGGTGGCGCGGCTGTCGATCGCCGGCGAGCTCGGCTTCGAGATCAATTGCCCCTTTGCCATGCATGCCGGCCTGCGCGAAACGCTGCTTGCCGCCGGCGAGGATCTCGGCCTTGCCGAAATCGGCTTCTACGCGCTGAATACGCTCAGGCTGGAAAAGAGCTTTGGCATCTGGTCGCGCGAATTCACACAAGGCTATACGCCGGGCCAGACCGGCCTCGATCGCTTCGTCGCCGTCGCCAAAGGCGACTTCATCGGCCGCGAGGCGGTGCTGAAGGAGCGCAATGGCGCCCGCCGAGAACGATGCCTCGTGACACTTGAAGTCGACGCCGTCGATGCCGACGCCAGCGGCTTCGAGCCGGTCTGGCATAATGGCCGGCGCATTGGCTTCGTCACCTCCGGCGGCTATGGCTACACGGTTGGCAAGAGCCTGGCGCTGGCGCTTGTCGAGCGCGATTTTGCCCGTGAAGGCACGGCCTTGTCGGTGCACATCGTCGGCGCCGAGCGGCCGGCGCGGATCATCCCCGCTTCACCCTACGATCCCCTGGGCAAGGCGATGCGGCAATGAGGAGGATTGGCCATGGTCGATGACGCCGCACGTGAAATCAGGCGCGAACGCCGGCGCGGACGAGCCGGCGAGGCCGGCAGCGAGAGCAGCCGGCGGCCGGATTATCGCTCGCTGAAGAACCCGTTCCTGCCGCAGCCGGTCTTTTCGGCCGACCAGGTCGCCGCGATCCACGACACGGCACTGCGCGTGCTGGAAGACCTCGGCATCAAGGTGCTGCTGCCCGAGGCACGCACCATTCTTGCCCGCGCCGGCGCCTTGGTCGACGAGGACAGCCAGATGGTGCGTATCGGCCGCGACATCGTCGCGGCGGCACTCGCCTCGGCGCCGAAATCGATCCGGGCGCATGGCGGCGACCGTGTCCGCGACCTGACGCTGGAGCTCGGCTCGCTCACCTTCCTGGCTGGCTCGGGTGCGCCCAACGTCACCGATCTCGAACGCGGCCGGCGGCCGGGAACGCTTGCCGCGTTCGAGGATCTCATCCGGCTGGTGCAGCATTTCGACGTGCTGCACATGCTAGGGCCGTGTATCGAACCGCAGGACATCGACAATCGCTTCCGCCACTATGCGGTCAATCGCGCGCAGCTGACGCTGTCCGACAAGTTCCCGTTCATCTTCGCGCGCGGCACGCCGCAGGTCGAGGACGGCTTCGAGATGCTGCGGCTGGCGCGCGGCCTGTCCGAGGATGAGTTCCGTTCGGGCGCTTATTGCTACACCGTCATCAACACCAATTCGCCGCGCCAGCTCGACATTCCGATGGCGCAAGGCATCATCGACTTTGCCAGGGCCGGCCAGGTGCTGATCATCACGCCGTTTTGCCTGGCCGGCGCCATGGCGCCGATCACCGTCGCCGGCGCGCTGACGCTGCAGCATGCCGAGGCACTGGCCGGGCTGGCGCTGGCGCAGATCGTGCGGCCGGGTGCGCCGGTCGTCTACGGCTCGTTCTCATCCAATGTCGACATGAAATCCGGGGCGCCGGCCTTCGGCACGCCCGAGCACGTCAAGGCGACGCTCGGCGCCGGCCAGCTTGCGCGCTTCATCGGCCTGCCATGGCGGTCCGGCGGCGGCAGCGCCGCCAACGTTTCCGATGCGCAGGCAGCGCACGAGACGCAGTTTGCGCTGTGGGGCACAGTGCTTGCGGGCGCTACGGTGTGCATCCATGCCGCGGGCTGGCTCGAAGGCGGGTTGAGCGTGTCCTTCGAGAAGCTGATCACCGATGTCGAGGCGCTGCAGACTGTCGCGGAACTCTGCGCGGCAACCCCGGGCGACGAGGATGCGATCGGCTTCGACGCCATTGCGGAGGTGCAGCCGGGCGGTCATTTCTTCTCGGCCGGACACACCATGGCGCGCTACCGCACCGCTTTCTACGAGCCGCTGGTGGCCGACTGGTCGAATTTCGGCAATTGGACACAGGCCGGCTCAAAGACCGCGACCGAGCGTGCCACCGGCATCTGGAAACGGCTGCTGGCCGACTTCCGGCCGCCGGCTTCCGCCACCGCCACGTCAGGCATCCTCGACGAAATCATCGCCCGCCGTACCGAGCAGGGCGGGGCAGCACCGGTGTCGTGAGGCAACTCGACCGGGCCGAACAATCCGGATGGAGGGGCGGGGCGTGGTGCCGAGCGTTGCTCGGCGATCCTTCGTCCGACGTTGCGTCCTCAAGGCGCTCAAGTTGATAGCGGCATAGAGCTTCCCTTTTTGGGAAATTGCCTCTTGTTCCCATTTTGGGAATTTGCTGTGTACGGCCGTGCAGATCGTCAGCAAGAAGACCCTTGTCGACTTCTGGTCCAGGCACCCGCAGTTGAAGGGTCGCTGACGGCTTGGTATCAGGTGGTCGCCAAGGTCGAGTGGAAGACACCCGCCGACGTCAAGACCCAGTTTGGTGCGAACGTGGACTTCGTCAGCGACAATCGCGCGATTTTCGACATCGCCGGCAACAAATACCGGGTCATCGTTCACGTCAGCTATACCTACAAGCGGGTGCTGATCAAATTCGTCGGCACCCATGCCGAATACGACAGGATCGATGCGGAGACAGTGTGATGGAAAATATTCGTCCTCTTAGAACCGAAGATGACTACGACTGGGCCATCGCCGAGATCACCAGATACTTCGAGAGCGAGCCCGAGGTCGGCTCGCCCGACGGCGATCGTTTTGACGTGCTGACCGATCTCATCGAGGCCTACGAGGCCAGGCACTATCCGATCGAGGCGCCGGACCCTGTCGCGGCCATTCGCGATCATATGGAAATGGCGGGTCTCAAACAGGCGGCCCTGCCGAGGTTGTTGGCTCCGCTTCCAGAGCCTCGGAAATCCTGAACCGGAAGCGCTTGTTGACAATGGACATGGTGCACCTGATCAACAAGAATTGGCACATTCCGGCAGAGGTGCTTATCCGGCCTTACCATCTGGCAGCTGATGAAAAGGCCCAGGGTCGGCGGCGGGCACGCGCGGCCGCAGGATAAGCACGTCTACGTCATTGCGCTGGCTTGGGCCGCCGCCACCGCCGGCATCCTCGATGAATTCATAGCGCGGCGCACCGAGCAGGGCGGGCAGCACCGGTGTTGTGAGCGTCAGCGAAGGATGCTGACTGCCCTGCGCGAGTAGGTGGTGTCGTTGAGCTGGCCGAGCATGAAGGCCGCGACGTCGGCACGCGCCAGCGTCGGCAGCAGCGACGCCGACCGGATGCTATTGCCGTGGCGGAATTCACCGGTTGCCGCTCCATTGCTCAGCTTGGGTGGCCGCACGATGGTCCAGTCGAGACTGGATTGGACGATGAGCCTTTCCTTCGCCTCATGGTCCGCCACCTCATGGCGCAGAACCAACGGTACGATGACGCCGCCAAGTAGCGGCCCCAGTTGCCGCCGGCTGTCGCGAACCCCAAGGAATGAAAGATAGATGAGCCGTTCAGGGCCGGCCTGCGGCATGGCCGCGACGATGAAGCCGATGCCGGCGACCACGGCCGGGTCGCGTTTCAGCGGCACGCCGACCCCGAGACAGCTGAAAACCGCATCATGCCCTGCAACTGCACGTTCGACCGCCTGTCGATCGGCGACATTTCCGACGATCACCTTCAGATTTTCGTGGCTGATGGCAAGCTTGCCCGGCGTGCGGACGAAGGCGGTCACAGCATGGCCCTTCGCCAGGGCCGCCGAGACAAGCACACGACCGGTCGCACCCGAGGCGCCGAAGATCAGCAGTTTCATCGTCCGCCTCCCTGGAAACCGTTAGCCCGGCTTGCGCCCGGCGACGAAGGCGACAGGCGCCCCGGTCGGGCCGGGCAGCAACCGGCTATCGGCATAGCCGCACTGGTCGACCAGATCCTGGGCCGCGCCTTGTTCGAACACCGTCCCACCCCACATTGTGGTGCGAAAGCGGGCGAGGGCCTCTCCCAGTGCATCCGGTCCGGGATTGACCATTGCCAGCAGCAGCCACCCGCCGGGCCGCAACGCGGCATGGCTGCGCTTGACGATGACCCTGACATCTGGCTCGGGGATGAAGGCGCTTGGCACGAAGACCAGGTCGAACGCGTTCTTGTCCGCGATATCCTGCCCCAGGCCGGTGCGCAGTTCGATGCGATGTTCGAGCCCGGCCGCCCTGACGTTGGCGGCGGCCTGCGCGATGGCTTCAGGCAGGGGATCGACACCGACCGCCTTCAGGCCGGGCCATTGCCGAAGCATCGACACCGACAGCGCGCCGACGCCGACGCCAATATCCAGGAAGGCTGCGCCCGATGCGGCGAGCCTCTCCGGCAAACCGGCAAGTTGTGGCGCGATCAGCCGCTTCATCAGCGCCGGGAAGCCAGATGAAACGTCGCCGAGGGCCTGCCGTAAACCAGCTTCCAGAGCCTCGGCGCTTTCGGAGGATTCCGACAGCAGCTTGCCGCCGGACAGCAGGTCGACCCGGATGCTGGCCAGCACCGGCGCAAGTTCGATGACGCTCGCACTTGCCACGACGTCGGAGGCGCCGAGTTCGCCGAGCACGGCTTCTGTGCGCTGGGCGGCACTGCCATCGAGTGGCGTGCGGGAAATACGCGCCTCCATCGCCAACCCGAGCGCCACAAGCGCATTGGCCGACGTCGCGTGCCGCGCCACCATCGTTCGCAAACCTTCGATGTCCATCGATCGCTTCCCTGAATTGGATCAGGCCTATTCTCGCGCGGACGACACGTTCAGGCGATTTGCAATTTCCGAGCACGCTTGTGCAAAACTGCACAGGCGTGCGGCGGGGAATTGATCTAGAATAGGTTCGTGATCAAGACAGGCGAACCGGACTGGAACGATTTGCGCTACTTTCTCGCTGCCGCCCGCGCGGGAACGTTGTCGGGAGCAGCGCGTGCATTGGGCGTGCGTCACACGACGATCAG
Source organism: Mesorhizobium sp. M0244 (assembly GCF_040321795.1). Lineage (NCBI taxonomy): Bacteria > Pseudomonadati > Pseudomonadota > Alphaproteobacteria > Hyphomicrobiales > Phyllobacteriaceae > Mesorhizobium > Mesorhizobium sp. M0244. The sequence continues at coordinate 37,657 of NZ_JAMYSE010000025.1, forward strand.
CCGGCGCCTGGCTGCTCTTGAAGAGGCGCTCGGGGTGTCGCTTGTCGTGCGAAGGCGGCATGGCATTGAGGTCACGCCGCTTGGCCAGACATTGCTGCCGCTCGGCGATGACCTTGAACGTACCATGCAAGCACTGACGGTCCTTGTGCGTTCGGGCAAGAATAGCGTTCGGCTCGCACTGCCGTCGGGTCTCAGCCCTCTTTTTGCCGAGCGTATGGCGGCGTTCCATAAGGCCCATCCAGACATCAACCTGGAACTGACGAGCGGCAGCAGGCCGGTGGACTTGCAGCACGGTGAGGCCGACCTTGCGGTCAGGATCGGCACCGTTGCCGACGACGATTTGATCGCGCAGAAGCTTTGCGTTGCGGGCTGGTCAATTTATGCGTCCCAGCGCTACCTCGACCGTCACCCAATGCCCATCGATCCTCGCCAGCTGGCCGGACACGAGATCATTGGATTTCACGCAAGCCTTGCCGGCGTCCCCGGCGCCAAGTGGGTGGAGGCGCACGGCGCCGGCGCGACAATTGTCTTTCGTGTTGCCGAAATGACGGAAATGCTGGCGGCGGCCCTGAGCGGCGCCGGTCTGGCAGTAATGCCCTGCATGTTGGCCGAAGCCGAACCGCGGATGGTGCGCCTCGCCCCCGACATTCTCGGCAGTCATCCGGTGTCGCTCGTCTATCGCCGGGAAATCGGGGCGGAGGCGCCGGTGCGCGCCGTCATCCGCTTCGTTGCTACCGTCATCAAGGACCATGCCGCGCTGATCAGCGGCGAGACGCGATAAGGGCCTGGTGCCGCGCTTGCGCGGGGGTGCCGGGGAATGGCAGTCGTCACATGGGACGCTTGTCCGCGATCTTTTTCGGGTCGCGGCCTATCGTGCCGGCGTCGGCTTTCCTGTGCTTGTCGGCAAGCCTGCGAATGCGATCGAAGCGGCTTTCCTCGGCCACTTTGGTCTTCGCCGCTGCATTTGGCTTCGGGACGAATGCGATCATGGATCGATCTCCTTGCCGATGGTGCGCGCCGGGGAAGATACCCCGGCGGCTGTCTTTCAGGCCTGTTTCCGGCAGCGGCTGGTCAATAGCCCATGCCGCCGGTCGAAGCAGCGGCTTCCTTGGCCGGAATGTCGGTGATCATGGCTTCCGCAGTGATCAGGAGCGCCGCAATGGAGCCCGCGTCCTGCAGCGCCGTCCGCACCACCTTCGCCGGGTCGACGATGCCGGCCTTGATCATGTCGACATAGACCTCGTTCTGGGCATCAAAGCCCTGATTGTGGTCCTTGCTGTCGGCGAGCTTGCCGACGACGATCGAACCTTCGACGCCGGAATTCTCGGCGATCTGCCGGATCGGCGCTTCGAGCGCTCTCGACACGATCGAAATGCCCGCCGTCACATCGGCATTGGCTCCGGTCAGCCCGTTCAGCACAGCCTTGGCGCGCAGCAACGCGACGCCGCCGCCCGGAACGATGCCTTCTTCGACGGCCGCGCGCGTGGCGTTCAGCGCATCGTCGATGCGGTCCTTCTTTTCCTTAACCTCGGATTCGGTGGCGCCGCCTACGCGGATGACGGCAACGCCGCCCGCCAGCTTGGCGAGACGTTCCTGCAGCTTCTCCTTGTCATAGTCGGAAGTGGTTTCCTCGATCTGCCCCTTGATCTGCTGGACGCGCGCCTGGATGGTGGTCTTCTCGCCGGCGCCGTCGATGATCGTGGTGGTGTCCTTCTCGATCAGCACGCGCTTGGCGCGGCCGAGCATGTCTATGGTGATGTTCTCCAGCTTGATGCCGAGATCCTCGGAAATCATCTGTCCAGCGGTGAGCACGGCGATGTCTTCCAGCATCGCCTTGCGGCGGTCACCGAAGCCAGGCGCCTTGACGGCCGCGACCTTGAGGCCGCCGCGCAGCTTGTTGACGACCAGCGTCGCCAGCGCTTCGCCCTCGACGTCCTCGGAGATGATCAACAGCGGCCTGCCGCTTTGCACCACGGCTTCGAGGATGGGCAGCAGCGCCTGCAGATTGCCGAGCTTCTTTTCGTGGATGAGGACGTAGGGGTCTTCCAGCTCGGCGCGCATCTTTTCGGCATTGGTGACGAAATAGGGCGAGAGATAGCCGCGGTCGAATTGCATGCCTTCGACGACGTCGAGTTCGGTTTCGGCGGTCTTGGCTTCCTCGACGGTGATGACGCCGTCATTGCCGACCTTGTCCATCGCCTTGGCGATCATGGCGCCGACGCTGGTGTCGCCATTGGCGGCAATGGTGCCGACCTGCGCGATTTCACCTGAGGACTTGACCTTCTTGGCGCGCGCCTGGATTTCCTTGACGACGGCGGTCACGGCAAGGTCGATGCCGCGCTTGAGGTCCATCGGGTTCATGCCGGCGGCAACGAATTTGGCGCCTTCGCGCAGGATGGAAGCGGCAAGCACCGTGGCGGTGGTGGTGCCGTCGCCGGCAAGGTCGTTGGTCTTCGAGGCCACTTCGCGCACCATCTGCGCGCCCATGTTCTCGAATTTGTCGGAAAGTTCGATTTCCTTGGCCACCGTCACCCCGTCCTTGGTGATGCGCGGCGCGCCATAGGCCTTGTCGATGATGACGTTGCGGCCCTTGGGGCCGAGCGTCACCTTGACGGCGTTGTTGAGGATTTCGACGCCGCGCAGCATGCGGTCACGCGCGTCGGTGGAGAATTTGATTTCCTTGGCAGACATGATTTTTTCCAGTTCGGTTGGTCGTGGCAAGACGCTTGCAGCGCGCCTCAATCAAAGCTTGGAGCGTCCTTTGCGCGCCCGAGAGGGCGCGCGGCATTCCAGTCAGGCGGCCTTCTTGGCAGCCACGGTTTTGTCGATGATGCCCATCTCGCTCTTCTCGATGATGCCCATGATGTCGGCCTCCTTCATGATCAGAAGGTCCTCGCCGTCTATCTTGACCTCGGTGCCGGACCATTTGCCGAACAGGATGAGGTCGCCGGCCTTGACGTCGAGCGCCATCAGCGCGCCGCTTTCGTCCCGCGCGCCCGGCCCGACGGCGATCACTTCGCCTTCCTGCGGTTTTTCCTTGGCATTGTCGGGGATGATGATGCCGCCCTTGGATTTGGTGTCGCTTTCGGCGCGCCGAATGACGACGCGATCGTGGAGTGGCCGGAATTTCATGGGGACTCTTTCTGGGGCCGGCTTAGGCGGCCGCCCCTCTCTATAGGCGCCTTGGCACTCGATTGATAGGAGTGCCAAAAAATATTCATAGGGGATGTAAAATATTGAATGTATTATTTTGCCTGGCCATCCCCCGGTGTTCGGGCCTTGCCGAATATTAATGAAATTGAATTTCTGTCTTTGAACACCTATTTTATGGTGAATTCACATTCACGACTTTCGCTGCAAGGGAGATTTTACCGATGGCCGAAGGCAATCAGAACATCATGGAAAAAGCTCAGGCTCGCTTCATGGAAAATCAAAAGAAAACGGCGGAGCGGAACAAAGCAACTGCCGAATATCTCTCGGAGGCCAAGGCCAGGAGCATCAAAACGGCAAGACTGAGGGAATTGCGACTGGCCAAGGAAGAGGCGGACCGCGCGGCGGAAGCTCTGAATCCGGTCGCACCAAAGAAGAAGCGGGCGTCGCGGACAGTCAAGCAGGCCATATCTGCATCGACGGAGGCCAAATCATGAGCCTGACATTTCCCAATCCCAGCCGCAGCTACGACGAGGCAAGCAAACGCATTCGCTTCGTCGGCCATGACGGCATGTTCCAGATTTCCTTCTCTGTCGCAACCGATGCCATCTCCAAGATGCAGCCGGGAACGGCGGCCTCCGAAGCTACCTATCTGGCGGCCTTCGACATGGCTTCCAGCTCAATTCATGACGTCGCCAAGAATGCCTATGCCCGTACCCGCAGGAGCATGTACGTGCTGACTGCAGCCGATTTTCGCTAGATCCTTCGCGATCGCTCACACGACGGTTGCTCAGGACTTGCGGTCCGCCTTGGCTCGCCGCTTGACGTCGCGACTGTTCAGCCGATCGACCATCGCGTCCGCATCGCGCGTGTTCATGCCGACCATGAGCTGATGCTTGAGCTCGACCGGCTGGCCGGTGAAGACATCGAAGACGGTCCAGCTGTGAGGATGCTCCATGCGCAGTGCGTAGCGATTTGCCATCTTGGCGTCCTTTAGTTTCCGCCCGATCGATGAAAGTCGATCGGTCAGGCCTGGGCGATGAAGAATACTGCCGCCAGGACAAGCACAGTCCACAAAACGACGGACAGCTTCAGGGCCAGGCTACCGTGCGCCGAGAGCACCTCCCGAGTGCGGCTCACCAAGCTCTTGATGATCGTCGACATAGTCGGCGCCGCAATCGCGACCGGCGGCGCCTTGACCCGAAGCTTTCCGAAAACAGGCAGCAGCGATGGCTCGCGCACGAAAACGACCTCGAATGTCTGGAAAACCAGACATCTTCATAGCACCGTTTTTTCAAACTCCATGCATGCCAAATGAATTCGCGGGTTGGCATCACCCTCAAGGGCGTCTGTGACGCGAAAGGTCGCGGGTTCCAGGAGTAGGACTTATTCCCGAGGTCATGAAGGTACATAATCCGCACGAGACGCGCTGATTCGCGCTTTGCCGGGATGCCGTCATGCAAAGCAGTTATGCTGCAGGGAGGCGCGCGCTGACGCGACGGGCGAGGGGGAAGACAATGACCGCGCCGGCCGTCGAATTGCAGAAGGCCGTATTCGAGGCAGTGAACGGCGATCCCGATTTGTCGGCGGCACTGGGCGACGCAAGATTATTCGACCATGCGCCAGCCAATGTTGCGTTTCCCTACATGACCTTCGGCCGCACCAGCGTCTACGACTGGACAACGGGGACGGAGAACGACGCCGAACAGCTGCTGACGCTGCATGTCTGGTCGAAATCCGAGGCCAGCAAGGAAACCCTCGACATAATGGACCTGGTCAGCACCCGCCTGCGAGATGCGGCGCTCTCGCTTGGCGAGCATCGCCGCGCCCATCTCAAGCTCGAATTCGCCGAAGCCCGCTACGACGAGGACCTTTCGGCCCATCACGGTCTGCTGCGCTTTCGCGCCATGATCGAGGACGACGGCTGACCACCGGGCGCTTCTCGTCGGGTTCATTCGCAAATCGGGCAATTTTGTTCTTGCTTTGTGCCGGCAGCTATGCTATAAATTTGAATATGGTGCTGATTGGCGCCAACGACCTGCCGCCGAGTCGGGTTTTTTGTTTCAGGTTCGGTTCCCTGAATCTGCCATCGGCTGCCCTTGGGCCGGGTGCTTCGTCCTCCCAAATGATCCTGCCCGCCAAATGATACTGTCCCGTTGTCGGCGAAAGATTGGAGGGCTAGGTTAAACTTCGGCTATTTCCCGGGATGGGCGGCGAAATGGCAAATCCGGTAATCTCGCGCTTCAGGGGTGTGGCGGGCATGCATTCGAGCGTTCACCGTTCATATCACGTTCAGCACCGGCGCGTTAGAACGCTGACCATGAAAACCCTTCGCTCCCACGTCCGGACCGCGACACTGGCGCTCTCAGCCGCCGGTCTGCTTGCGTCGCAAGCGATGGCGATCCCCGTTGTCGTGCCCGAGCAGCCGCAGCCGGTCGTCCTCGCCGCGTCCGACTGCTACGCGATCGGCCAGCAGGTGGCCGAGCAGAATGGCGGCACTTTGGCCAAGGCCTCGCAGTCGACACGCGGCGGCCAGCCGGTCTGCATCATCGTCGTGCTCGTTCCGGGCAAGGAAGGGCAGCGTCCGCGTCGCTCGGAGATCGTCGTTCCACTGAACTGAACCGTGCCGTTTCCCAGTCTGCCGGAATCGGCCTATATCTGACCAGCTTCAACAGGCCCTCCTGCATGCGCGTACTCGTCGTCGAAGATGACAAGGATCTCAACCGGCAGATCGGCGACGCGCTGCTCGATGCCGGCTACGTCGTCGACCGCGCTTTCGACGGCGAGGAAGGGCATTTTCTTGGCGACACCGAGCCCTACGATGCGGTCGTACTGGACATCGGCCTGCCGCAGATGGACGGCATCAGCGTGGTCGAGCGCTGGCGCCGCGGCGGCCGCAAGATGCCGGTGCTGATCCTGACGGCACGCGATCGCTGGAGCGATAAGGTCGCCGGCATCGACGCCGGCGCCGACGACTATGTCACCAAGCCTTTCCACATCGAGGAAATCCTGGCCAGGGTGCGGGCCTTGATTCGGCGTGCCGCCGGGCACGCCTCGTCCGAGCTGACCTGCGGGCCGCTGCGCCTCGACACCAAGGCCTCCAAGGCCGATATCGACGGCGTGCCGCTGAAGCTGACCTCGCACGAGTTCCGCCTGCTTGCCTATCTCATGCACCATATGGGCGAGGTCGTATCCCGGACCGAATTGGTCGAGCATCTTTACGATCAGGATTTCAACCGCGATTCCAACACAATCGAGGTCTTTGTCGGACGGCTTCGTAAGAAGATGGGCATCGACATGATCGAAACCGTTCGCGGCATGGGCTACCGCATGCGTGAGCCGGAGGCGTAACGCGGAACCGCTTCCTACAAAACCCGCCGTCTCAAACACGCTGTCGCTGCGGTCATGGCCGCGTTCGCTGGCGTTTCGCGTCATCGCCTTTTCCACGGTCTGGGCGATCCTCACTTTGGTCGTCATCTTCACCTTGATCACCACGCTCTATCGCCAGGCCAGCGAGCGCGGTTTCGACAGCCTGCTTTCGGCGCACCTGTTCAACCTGATCGGCTCGGTCGGCGTTTCCGAAGGCGGCCAGTTGACCGGCGCCCCCGACCTTGGCGATTTGAGGTTCTCGGAGCCGAATTCCGGCTGGTACTGGTCGGTCGAGCCTGCCTCGGAAGGCGTGCACGGCGATCTCCATTCGTCGTCGATGACCAAGGGGATTCCGTCGCCAAGTGTTGCCGAGGTGCCCTTCAATGCCAGCTTCCAGCGCAGTTATTCGGCGGACGGCATCGAAGGCGAGCAACTGGAGGTGTTCGAGAGCGAGTTCGTCCTCGATGCGAAAAACCGCGCCGCGCGCTTCCGTGTCATGGGCAACCAGACCGAGCTCGAGCAGGAAATCGCCACCTTCCAGCGGCGCCTTTTGACCTATCTGTCGCTGTTCGGCGTCGGCATGATCGCCATCAATGCAATCGCCATCCTGCTCGGCCTGCAGCCGCTGCGCCGGGTCAGGAATGCCCTTGCTATGGTGCGCGAAGGAACTGCGCAACGGCTCGACGGCCGCTTCCCGGCCGAGATCGAGCCGCTCGCCAACGAGACCAATGCGCTGATCGAGAACAACAGGCGTATCGTCGAGCGGTCGCGCACGCAGGTCGGCAACCTCGCGCACTCGCTGAAGACGCCGCTCGCCGTGCTGCTCAACGAGGGGCGGGCGCTGGGTGGCGCCAAGGGCCAGCTCATCGCCGAGCAGGCCGCTTCCATGCAGAAGCAGGTCGACCACTATCTGCAACGTGCCCGCGTCGCCGCGCAGCGCGACAGCGTCGTTTTCCGCACGCCGGTCGCGCCGCTGGTCCAGCGCATGGTGCGCGTGCTGCAGAAGCTCAACCCGCGGACCGCGCTCTCGCTCTCGCTGCCGGCCACCGACATCGTCTTTGCCGGCGAACGCGAGGACCTTGAGGAGCTGCTCGGCAATCTGCTCGACAATGCGATGAAATGGGCAAGGAGCGCAGTCGCCGTTTCCGTCAAGCCCATCGCCGGCAGGGAAGGGGCGGCCAATCTGTTCGAGATAGCCATCGAGGATGACGGCCCCGGCATTCCCGAAGACAAGGCGCGCGAGGCATTGCAGCGCGGACGGCGTCTCGACGAGACAAAACCCGGCAGCGGGCTCGGACTTGCCATTGTCGCCGACCTTATCAACGAGTATGGAGGCGTTCTGGCGCTGGAACGATCCGTCATGGGTGGATTGAAGGCGATGGTTCGATTGCGGAGCCTTCAGTAATGCTTTTCCGGGCGGCTGGCTGCGGCCAAATTTCCGATAAACATCGACATTATGGCCGCGCCAGCCTGCTGACAGCGCGGCGGTCCAGCTCAAGAAAGCCGGTATTGGCATGAAGATTCGCGTCGCGCTCGTTTCCGCCCTGCTCGCCGTCTCCGGCTGTACGACGCTCGGCACGGGCTCAGCCGTTACCGTGACACCGGCCGCCACGCCTCCCAGTGACGCCAAGGTCGCGACGACGATCATCGCCGCCATGGGCGGCGGCCTCGTCGGTGGCTCGATCGGCACCGGCTTGAGCAAGACCGAGAAGCGCAGCGCGCTCGAGGCGGAATACAAGGCGCTTGAATATACGGCGAGCGGCCAGAAGGTGGCGTGGAAGAGCGACAGTTCGGCCCATCGCGGCGAAGTTGTCGCCGCCCAGCCCTATCGCGTCGGCTCGCAGGACTGCCGGCAATACACCCATACGGTGTTTGCCGGCGCTGCCGGCGCCACCGCGCGCGGAACCGCCTGTCGCAATGCCGACGGCAGCTGGACCCCGCTGACGTAGCTCGCCGGCCGTTGATACACCGATCCCGGTCCGGCACTATCGATCGGAGCGGTCCCGCCAAAGCGTCGCAGCACGCTTGTGTTGGCAGGGCAAGGGTCTCGTTCTATTGGAAGAGCCATGCTGTTCTGGGTCATAGCCGCAATCCTGACGCTGGGCGCAAGCCTGGCGGTGCTGCTGCCGTTGGCGGGCGAAACAAAGAACACGTCCGCTGCCGGCGATCACGACCTTGAAGTCTATCGCGACCAATTGGCCGAGCTTGACCGCGACGTGGCGCGTGGCCTGATCCGGCCAATGGAGGCCGAAGAGGCGCGCGCCGAGATCGCCCGCCGCATCCTTCGCCTGAGCAATGCCGGCCCGGCCGGCACGACGGCGACACAGCGGTCGACAAGGCTGGTGGCGACCGCTGCCGTGCTGGTGGTTCCGCTGGTTAGCTGGGGCCTTTACGGCCAGCTCGGCTCACCCGACCTGCCGTCGCAGCCGCTCAGCGAACGCCTGGCCAAGAACCCCGCCGACAGCTCGGTGGACGAGCTGGTGGCACGCGCCGAAGCGCACCTTGCGGCCAACCCGTCCGATGGCCGCGGCTGGGACGTGCTGGCGCCGGTCTATCTGCGCATGCAGCGATACGCCGATGCGGTAACCGCGTACCGTAATGCCATTCGCCTTGACGGCGACAGCGCCGCCCGTCAAGCCGGCCTCGGCGAGGCGATCGCCAATGCGGCGGGCGGCATCGTTTCAGCCGACGCCCAGGCTGCTTTCGAGGCGGCGCTGAAGCTCGATCCGGCAAACCCGAAGGCCTCGTTCTATCTCGCCATGGGCTTGGCGCAGGAAGGCCGTACAGCTGAAGCGACGGCGGCTTGGCAAAAGATGCTTGCCGCCTTGCCGCAGGGCTCGCCGTGGCGCGGTGCCGTCGAGCAGGCGCTTGCCGAATCCGCCACACGCAACGTCGCTTCGGGAGCGCCGGCGAAAGGCCCGGGCGCCGAGGATATCGATGCCGCCTCCTCGATGTCGCCGCAGGACCGGCAAGCCATGATCAATACCATGGTCGCCGGCCTCGACGAAAAGCTTCGGCAAAATCCGCGCGACGAGCAAGGATGGATGCAGCTCGTTCGTTCCTATGTCGTGCTGGGCAAGACCGATCAGGCACGCGACGCGCTCAATCGCGGTATTGCCGTCTTTGGCGCCGATAGTGACCAAGCCAAGAAATTCACCGCCTTTGCCGCCTCGCTTGGCGTGACGGCGACGGAGTAGAGAATGACGCGCAAGCAGAAACGGCTGTCGGTGATCGCCGCAGGGCTGGCCTTCCTCGGTGCTGCCACCGGGCTGACCTTCTATGCGCTCGGCCAGAAGGCCTCCTATTTCTACATGCCGGCCGATCTGGCCACCGCCAGCCTTCAGCCCGGCCAGCGCATCAGGCTCGGCGGCCTCGTCGAAAAAGGCACCGTGGAGCGTAGCCAAGGCGCCACCGTCGCCTTTTCGGTCACCGATAACCAGAAGGACGTCAAGGTTACCTATACCGGCATTCTTCCCGACCTTTTCCGGGAAGGGCAGGGTGTGATCACCGAAGGCTCGTTTGGCCCCGACGGCGTCTTTGTCGCCGACAGCGTGCTCGCCAAGCATGACGAGACTTATATGCCCAAGGCGGTAGCCGACGGCCTCAAAGCCAAGGGCGTCTGGCAGGAGAGCAAGAGTGATTAGCGGGTGCGGCGACAATGGTTGAAACCGGACATTTCGCGCTGGTCCTGGCGTTTGCGCTGGCCTTGGTGCAGACGGTGGTGCCGTTGTTCGGTGCGCGCACCGGCAACCAGAAGATGATGGCCGTTGGCGCACCCGCCGCGCTGACCGGCTTTGCCTTGACGGCGCTGTCCTTCGTGGCGCTGGCGACCGCCTATGCAGGCTCCGACTTTTCGGTGGAGAGCGTCTGGGAGAACTCGCATTCGCTGCAGCCGCTGATCTACAAGATCACCGGCACCTGGGGCAATCACGAAGGCTCGATGCTGCTCTGGGTGCTGATCCTGACCTTCTTCGGCGGGCTCGTCGCCGTCTTCGGCGGTAATCTTCCGGCAACGCTTCGGGCCAATGTTCTTGGCGTGCAGGGCGCGATCGGCGCCACCTTCTTGCTGTTCATCCTGACGACGTCGAACCCGTTCGTCAGGCTCAATCCGGCGCCCATCGAGGGCCGCGACCTCAACCCGATCCTGCAGGATCTCGGCCTCGCCATCCACCCGCCGCTGCTCTATCTCGGTTATGTCGGCTTCTCGATCTGCTTTTCCTTCTCGGTCGCCGCCCTCATTGAGGGCCGCATTGACGCATCCTGGGCGCGCTGGGTGCGGCCATGGACGCTGGTCGCCTGGATGTTCCTCACCGGCGGCATCGCCATGGGCTCCTACTGGGCCTATTACGAGCTCGGCTGGGGCGGCTTCTGGTTCTGGGATCCGGTCGAGAACGCGTCCTTCATGCCGTGGCTGGCGGGCACGGCGCTGCTGCATTCGGCAATCGTCATGGAAAAGCGCTCGGCGCTGAAGATCTGGACGCTGCTTCTGGCGATCCTGACATTCTCGCTGTCGCTGCTCGGCACCTTCCTGGTGCGTTCCGGCGTGCTGACCTCGGTCCACGCCTTTGCCACCGACCCAACGCGCGGCGTTTTCATCCTCTGCATCCTGACGCTGTTCATCGGCGGCTCGCTGGCGCTGTTTGCCTTGCGGGCGTCTCGGCTCACAGCCGGCGGGCTGTTTCACCCGATCTCGCGCGAAGGCGCGCTGGTCCTCAACAATCTGTTCCTGACCACCGCCGCCGCCACCGTGCTGATCGGCACACTTTATCCGCTCGCCGTCGAGGCGCTTTCGGCCGACAAGATTTCGGTCGGCGCGCCGTTCTTCAACCTGACATTCGGCCCGCTGATGGTGCCGCTGTTGGTCGTCGTGCCGTTCGGGCCGCTGCTTGCCTGGAAGCGCGGCGACATTTTCGCGGTCGCCCAGCGCCTGATGGCGGCTTTCGCCGCGGCGCTGCTCGCCGTACTGGTGACGGCCTTGTTCATCGATGGCGCATCGGGATTCGCAGCGCTCGGTGTCGGCCTTGCCTTCTGGCTGATCTGCGGTGCGCTCACCGATCTCGCCGTCAAATCCGGCTTCGGCACCGTCGCGCCCGCCACCATGCTCAGGCGCTTCGCCGGCCTGCCGCGCTCGGTCTTCGGCACCGCGCTTGCGCATCTCGGCCTCGGACTGACGACACTCGGCATTGTCGGCACGCTTTGCTTCGGCACCGAAAAAATCCTGTCGATGCATGCCGGCGAGACCGTCGAACTGTCCGGCCACACGCTGCGCTTCGAGGGACTCTACCCGGCCCAGGGGCCGAACTACAGCGAGGTTCGCGGCCGCTTCGCTCTGCTTGACGCCGACGGCAGCGTCACCGGCGAGATCACCTCGGCCAAGCGCTCATACCCGGTGCGCCAGATGACGACGACCGAATCCGGCATCAGGACGATCGGCTTCAGCCAGCTCTATCTTTCGCTTGGCGACGAGGGCAGCGACGGCTCCGTCGTCGTTCGTCTGTGGTGGAAGCCGTTGGTGACACTGATCTGGGGCGGCGGCCTGGTGATGATGGCGGGTGCGGCGATATCGCTGCTCGACCGGCGCCTGCGCGTTGGCGCGCCGTCGCGCCGCAAGCCGGCGGGCGCCGTGCCATCGGCGAGCTCGTCATGAGCCAAAGGGTCACACTGGCCTCGCTGGTCCTGCTGCTAGCGCTGTTGTTCGCCGGCGTCGCGCAGGCGGTCAAACTCGACGAGGTGCTCGCCGACCCGGCGCTCGAGGCAAGGGCGCGCGCTTTGTCGGAAGGCTTGCGCTGCATGGTCTGCCAGAACCAGTCGATCGACGAGTCCGATGCCGATCTCGCCCGCGACCTGCGCATCCTTGTGCGCCAGCGCCTGGTAGCCGGCGACACCGACCGGCAGGTGATGGACTATGTCGTTTCACGCTACGGCGAATTCGTGCTGCTGAAGCCACGCTTCAGCCTGCGCAATGCCTTGCTCTGGGGCACGCCGGTTCTTCTGCTGCTCATTGGCGGGACCTTTATCCTGCTGGCCGCCCGCTCGCGCCGTTCGACGGCTACCAATGCGCTGACCGCCGACGAGCAGGCGGCGTTGGACGCGGTACTCCGTCGCGATTGATCGTAACATTACGAAAGTTTCATGTACCGGAAATGGCGCCGTAATGTGCGGCTCTCTATTTCCTTTGTCGAGGATGCCAATCAAGGGGCGTCCCTTGAAAAGAGGATACGAGAACCATGAATGTTGCCCCCAATTCATATCTTCGCACCCGCAAACGCCTGATGGCCGCAGCCGCATCCCTGGCCATTGCCGGCGCGATCGGCTTTGGCGCCGTTGCCACCGGGACAGCCCCGGTTCTGGCCGACGCCGTTCGTGTCGAGGCACCGCAGGTCCCGAGCTTCGCCGATGTGGTCGAGCGCGTTTCGCCCGCGGTCGTCAGCGTGCGCGTCAAGGCCAAGATCCAGCCGACGGCCGATGACGGTTCCGGCCAGATGGACGACGAGGACGGTTTAGGCAATCTTCCCGACAACCCGCAGCTGCGGCGTTTCTTCCGCGAATTCCGCGGCTTTGGCGACCAAGGCGGCGATCAAGGCGGCCCGAACGGAATGCGCCGTTTCGGACACCGTGACCGCAACAACGACCAGCCGCGGCCGGTGGCGCAAGGGTCCGGCTTCTTCATCTCCGATGACGGCTATCTCGTCACCAACAACCACGTCGTCGAGGAAGGCACCGCCTTCACCGTGGTGACCAATGACGGCAAGGAGCTTGACGCCAAGCTGATCGGCACCGATCCGCGCACCGATCTCGCCGTGCTCAAGGTCGATGACGGCAGCAAGTTCACTTATGTCGACTTCGCCGATGATTCCAAGGTTCGCGTCGGCGACTGGGTGGTGGCTGTCGGCAATCCGTTCGGCCTCGGCGGCACGGTTACCGCCGGCATCGTCTCGGCCCGCGGCCGCGATATCGGCGCCGGCCCCTATGACGACTTCATCCAGATCGACGCCTCGGTGAACCGCGGCAATTCGGGCGGCCCGACCTTCAACCTCAACGGCCAGGTCGTCGGCATCAACACCGCGATCTTCTCGCCGTCGGGCGGCAGTGTCGGCATTGCTTTCGACATTCCCGCTTCGACCGCCAAGCAGGTCGTGCAGGATCTGATGAAGAACGGCACCGTCCAGCGCGGCTGGCTCGGCGTCGAAATCCAGCCGGTCACCCCCGAAATCGCCGAGTCGCTTGGCCTTGGGTCCGGCAAGGGCGCGCTCGTTGCCAGCGCGCAGGACAACGGTCCCGGCAAGAAGGCCGGCATCACCGCCGGTGACGTGATCACCCAGGTGGACGGCAAGGACGTTGCTTCGCCGAAGGAACTCGCCCGTCTGATCGGCGCTTACCCGCCCGGCAAATCGGTCGACGTCACGGTGTGGCGCAACGGCAAGAGCGAGGCGGTCAAAGTCGACCTTGGCAAGCTGCCGTCGAGCGACAAGCAGGCCTCGGCCGACCAGCAGCCTGCCCCTCGGCCGAAAACCGACACGCTGGCCGATCTCGGCCTGACCGTCACCGAGTCCGACAATGGCAAGGGCCTTGTGGTGACCGACGTCGACCCCGACAGCGATGCCGCCGATCGCGGCATCCAGCCCGGCGATGTCATCACCTCCGTCAATTCGATGGAAGTGACCGGCACCGGCGACGTCGACAAGGCGATGGCCGATGCGGTGAAGTCAGGCCGCAAGGCGGTGCTGATGCAGATCACCCGCGACGACAGCAACCGCTTCATCGCGCTGCCTGTCGCCAAGGGCTAATAACCGGTTCGACTTTTCCGGTGCGGCGGTTTTCAACACCCCCGAGCCGCCGCACGGGAAAGCACGGGGCCTGAATGCGTTAGTCAGTCATCGTGTTCCGCCCCAGCGGCAGCGGGCTTCCCATCGTCCGCTGCCGCTCGAACAAACATGTCGCTCAAAAGCGTGAAGCGGTTTTGGGACAACGACATGCTCAAGCAAGAAGCACGTCGCTTTCCTCGGGCTTGACCGAGGATGCGAAGCGGCTTTGGGGCAACGGCATTCTAAAACAAAGACTTACCGCGTATCCTTGAATCACTTTGTTCGCGATACGCCATGGTGAAGGCCACGATGCATATGCCGGCCACTCAATCTTCCAGCGAAATCGCGTATAACGGCTCTATGAAGATTCTCGTCATAGAAGACGATCGCGAGGCGGCCGACTACCTGCAGAAGGCGTTCGCCGAGGCCGGGCATACGGCCCATGTCGCCGGAGACGGCGAAACCGGCTTCGCGCTCGCTGATTCCGGCGACTATGACGTCATGGTCGTCGACCGCATGATGCCGCGTCGCGACGGCCTGTCGGTCATTGCCGGGCTGAGATCCCGGGGCAATACGACGCCCGTGCTGATCCTGTCGGCCCTCGGCGAAGTCGACGACCGAGTCACCGGTCTGCGCGCCGGCGGCGACGACTATCTGACCAAGCCCTATGCCTTTTCCGAACTGCTCGCCCGCGTCGAGGTGCTGAACCGCCGCGCCAGCGCCAGGGAGGCCGAAACCGTCTACCGGGTCGGCGATCTCGAACTCGACCGGCTGTCGCATTCGGTGCGGCGCGCCGGGCGCGAGATAACGCTTCAGCCGCGCGAGTTCCGCCTGCTCGAATATTTGATGCGCCATGCCGGCCAGGTGGTGACGCGCACCATGCTGCTCGAAAACGTCTGGGACTACCATTTCGATCCGCAGACCAACGTGATCGACGTTCATATCTCGCGGCTGCGGGGCAAGATCGAGAAGGGCTTCGACAAGCCGATCCTGCACACGGTTCGCGGCGCCGGCTACATGCTGAAAAGCGGCTAGAACCCCATGGCTCTTTCCGTGCCGGCCATCATGAAGACGACGGCAGCGCGGCTTTCGGCGCTCTATCTTCTGCTTTTTGCGCTTTGCGCGGTGTTGCTCGTCTTGTACATGACCTCGCTGTCGGCGCGCATGCTGACCGCCCAGACGCAGGAGACGATCAACGACGAGGTGCTCGGCCTTGCCCGTGCCTATCAGCGCGGCGGCCTGCCGGTGCTGGTCCGCGTCGTCGAGCAGCGCTCCCGCCAGCCCGGCGCCAATCTCTATCTGATCGCCGATGCCAACGGCCAGATCCTGACGGGCAACGTGCAGAGCCTGGAGCCGGGCGTGATCGAGGCCGAGGGCTGGACCACCGAACCGTTCTCCTACCGTCGCTTCGGCGAGGGCGAGCTCGAGCGGCAGCGCAACCCGGTCTCCGACCCGAACGAGCCCGCCCAGAGCGAAGTGCAGGCCGAAGGCGAGAAGGGCCACAACGCCATTGCCCTGGTGCTGCGCCTGCCCAACCAGATGATCATGCTGGTCGGCCGCGACCTCGGCGAGCCGGAGCGCTTCCGTGCCGTCATTCGCCGCGCTTTGATGCTGGCGCTCGGCATGATGGGCGTCGGCGGGCTGCTGATCTGGTTCTTCGTCGGGCGCGCGGCGCTGAAGCGCATCGACAGCGTCTCGGAGGCGAGCCGCCGAATCATGGGCGGCGACCTTTCCGGCCGGCTGCCGGTCACCGGCGCCGGCGACGAGTTCGACCGGCTGTCGGAAAACCTCAATTCCATGCTGGCCAGGATCGCCACGCTCAACGAGGGCCTGAAGCAGGTCTCCGACAACATCGCCCACGATCTGAAAACGCCGCTGACCAGGCTGCGCAACCGCGCCGAAGCGACGCTTTCCGGCAAATACAACACCAGCGACTATCGGCAGGCTCTGGAAGGAACGATCGCCGAATCCGATCAGCTGATAAAGACCTTCAATGCCATCCTGATGATCTCGCGACTGGAGGCCGGCTATTCCTCCGAAAGCACCACCAGGGTCGACCTGGCCGCTGCCGTGCGCGACGTCGTCGAACTCTACGAGCCGGTGGCGGAGGAGGCGGGCGTGACGCTCGAAACCTCGGTGCAAGGTTCCTTCGCCGTCAACGGCAATCGCGAGCTAATCGGCCAGGCGCTGTCCAACATCGTCGACAACGCGATCAAATATTCGACCGACTCGACCTCCAGGCCTACGGTTCGCGTGACGCTGGAGCGTATCGGTGGCGAGATCAGGCTCGCCGTTTCCGACAACGGCCAGGGCATTCCCGACGATGTCGACCGCGCCAGGGTGACCGAGCGTTTCGTGCGGCTGGAAAAGAGCCGCTCGCAGCCGGGCTCCGGCCTAGGCTTGAGCCTCGCCAAGGCGATCATGACGTTCCACAATGGACGGCTTGAGCTTCTGCCCGGCAATCCTGGATTGTCCGTCGTCATGAGTTTTCCTGGGCGGGAGGATCACTGATGGTGGCGCGGGTGGTAGCGCGACGCCTCGAAACGGATTGGCTTTTAAAGCCGGCGGTAAAGCTCGCTCCGCTGGATGAAAGCCGCGCCAGGCAGGAATTGTCGGTGATCGCCGACGCCGCGCGGCAAGAACAACTGCCACGGCTGGCGAAATTTCTGGCAGGCAAGGGGGTCGTCCAGGATTTTCTTGCCGCCGTGTTCGACCTATCGCCGTTCCTGCGCGACACCGCACGCCGCCGGCCGCGAATCCTCGACGCGCTTTTTGACGAGACGGTCGAGACGCGGCTGTCGTCGATCGGCGCCGCGGTCGACAAGGCCGCACGGGCGGAAGCCGTCTCCGAAAGCAGCCTGATGATGGAGCTGCGCCAATGCAAGGCGGAGGCGCATTTCCTGATCGCTTTGGCCGATCTCGCCGGCGAGGCCGAGACCTCGCTGACGGTGCGGCGACTGAGCGACCTTGCCGACGCCTGCACGCGTGCGGCTGTCGATTTCCTGCTCCGCGACGCGCATGAGCAAGGCAAGCTCAGTTTGCCGGATCCCAAAAATCCGGCGCGACGCTCGGGCTGGATCCTGCTCGGCATGGGCAAGCTCGGCGCGCATGAGCTGAACTTCTCATCCGACATCGACCTCATCGCCTTCTTCGACCCCGATGCGCCTGCCGTCGTCGATCCGCTCGATGCAACCGAGCTGTTTTCGCGCCTGACCCGCCGGCTGGTTCGCATTCTCCAGGACCGCACCGAGCACGGTTACGTCTTCCGCACCGATCTCCGGCTTCGTCCCGATCCCGGCTCGACGCCGCTGGCGATCCCGGTCGAGGCGGCACTGCGCTACTATGAGGCGCGCGGCCAGAACTGGGAGCGCGCCGCCATGATCAAGGCGCGCCCGGTGGCCGGCGATCTTGCCGCCGGCGCCGCGTTCCTGAAGGAGCTCCAGCCCTATATCTGGCGCAAATACATGGACTATGCGGCGATCGCCGACGTCCACTCGATCAAGCGCCAGATCCACGCCCACAAGGGCCATGGCGAGGTCGCGGTCAAAGGCCACAACGTCAAGCTCGGCCGCGGCGGCATCCGCGAGATCGAGTTCTTCGTCCAGACCCAGCAGCTCATCGCCGGCGGCCGCTTTCCCGAATGGCGCGGCCGCGAGACCGTACCGATGCTCGGCGAACTTTCCGCGCGCGCCTGGATCACCGCCGATGCGCGCGATGCGCTCACCAGGCAGTACTGGTTCCTGCGCCGCGTCGAGCATGCCATCCAGATGGTTGCCGACGAGCAGACGCACATCCTGCCGGAAGACGAAGAGGGGCTGGAGCGCGTCGCCCGCATGCTGGGCTTTGCCGATGCGGCAGGCTTTGCGGAGGCATTCCGTGCGGCGCTGCACCAGGTCGAGCGCCACTATGCAGCGCTGTTCGAAACCGCGCCGGAGCTTTCGGCCGGCATCGGCAATCTGGTCTTTACCGGCGACGTCGACGATCCCGACACCTTGCGGACCCTGCAGCGCCTCGGCTTCCAGCGGCCGAGCGACATCTGCCGGGTCATCCGCGGCTGGCACTTCGGCCGCTACCGCGTCACCCGGTCGGCGGAGGCGCGCGAGCGGCTGACGGAACTGACGCCGGCACTGCTGCAGGGCTTCGGCCAGACGCGGCGGGCCGACGAGGCGGTGATCCGCTTCGACGAATTCCTTGCCGGCCTGCCTGCCGGCATCCAGCTGTTTTCGCTGCTGCAGTCGAACCCGGCTTTGCTGAAGCTGATGGCGACGATCATGGGCGCGGCACCGCGGCTGGCCGCCATCATCACGCGCCGGCCCCATGTCTTCGACGGCCTGCTCGATCCGGCACTGCTGAGCGAACTGCCCAACCGCGCCTATCTGTCGGCGCGCCTTGCCGCCTTCCTCGAAGGCGACAGGGCCTATGAAGACGTGCTCGACCGACTGCGCATCTTTGCTTCGGAGCAGAAGTTCCTGATCGGCGTCAGGCTGCTTGCCGGGTCAATCGATCCGCCCCGCGCCGGTCGCGCTTTTTCCGATCTCGCCGATCTGACCATCGAAGCGGCATTGCAGGCGGTGACGGCCGAATTCGCGCTGCGTCATGGCCGTATTGCCGGCGGCAGGGTCGCACTGCTCGGCATGGGCAAACTCGGCAGCCGCGAATTGACGGCGGGTTCCGACGTCGACCTCATCCTGCTCTACGATCACGACGCCGATGCCGATGAGTCCGACGGCGACAAGCCGCTCGCCCCGTCGCATTACTACAGTCGGCTGACGCAGCGGCTGATCGCCGCCGTTTCAGCGCCGACGGCCGAGGGCGTGCTCTACGAGCTCGACCTTCGCCTGCGGCCGTCCGGCAACAAGGGGCCGGTGGCCACGCATGTCGATGCCTTCAAGAAGTATCAGCGCCAGGACGCCTGGACATGGGAGCATATGGCGCTGGCGCGAGCCCGCACGATCGGCGGCGATGCCGAGCTCTGCCGCGAGGTCGAGGGGGAAGTAGCGGCAGTGCTCGCTCTGTCGCGCGATCCAGCCAAGGTGATGGCCGAGGCATCGGAGATGCGCGCCATGGTCGACAAGGAGAAGCCGCCGCGTGATCTCTGGGACATCAAGCTGATCCCGGGCGGCCTCATCGATCTCGAATTCATCGCCCAGGTTGCGGTGATCACGGGAAAGATCGAGGCAGGCCGCAGGGCCACCGGCACGGCTGACATCCTGTCGCGCCTGGCGCCGGATTTCGCCGACGCCCAGGTCAGGCAGGAACTGGTGGATGCCTATTCGCTCTATCTGGCGCTGACCCAGATGATACGGCTTTGCCTCACCGGCGCGTTCGAACGCGACGACGTTCCGCCGGGGCTTTCGGATCTGCTTCTGGCGGTCACCGACCTGCCGGATTTCGGTGTGCTGGAAGCACACCTCAAGGAGACGTCGCAGAAGGTCAGAAAGGATTTTGCCCTTTTGCTTCGTGCGAAACGGTCATGACGGCAACTCGCCCTACGATCGTTTCGGACAGCATCGGGGGTGACGATGCAACAGGAGAAGACCATGAGAAAGACAACCAGACTTGCACTCGTTTTCGCGGCCCTGGCCGGCGCCGTCGGGACCGCGGCCTACGCGGACGAGCTTTCCGGCGCCGGGCCGCGCGACGGCATGATGATGCGCCTCGACAAGGTCATGAAGGACAATGACGGCACCATCACCTTCGACCAGTTCTCCGACGCCATGAACGCGCGGCTGAAGAAGATGGTCGCCGACAATGGCGGCAAGCTGACCGTGGCACAGCTCGCCGACGCGCTGGAGAAGGGGCGCTTCGAGCAGATGGCCAAGCGCATCGTCGCCCGCTACGACACCAAGGGCGACGGCACGCTGACGACCGACGACATCACAAGCCGCCAGAAGAAGGTCTTCGCCATGCTCGACCGCAACAATAACGGCAAGATCGAGAAGAACGAACTGCCGAAGGGTCCCGGCCGTCACCGTCAATGGGACGGCGAGGGCAATGATGGCGCTGACGGCATGCAGTGAGAATGACAACCGCTCCGGCGGCGTGAGCCGCCGGAGCCTTATCTTGTCGTTCAGGCGGCCTTGACCGCCTGTGGGGCTTTCTTAATCGGGATCCGCACCGAGACGATCGTGCCGACGCCTTCGGTCGAGCGGATCTTCAAGGCGCCGCCCTGCAGCTCGGCCAGCGAACGCGAGATGGCGAGACCGAGGCCGGAACCGGCATGGCTCTTGGAGAACTGGTTCTGCACCTGTTCGAACGGCCGCCCGAGCTTGCTCAGCGCCTCCTTCGGGATGCCGCAGCCATTGTCCTCGATCGTCAGGATCAGCGCGCTGGAAATGCTGCGGGCTCTGACCGCAATGTGGCCGCCTTGCCCGGTGAACTTCACCGCATTGGACAACAGGTTGATGAGGATCTGCTTGATCGCCCTGCGGTCGGCGAACAGCGTCAGTGAATCGGCGATGCGGGTTTCGACGGTGATCGACTTTTCCGCTGCCTGCAGCGAGACAACGCGAACCGTCTCCCTGATCAGCGGACAGAGATCGATTTCTTCCTGATCCAGCGAGAACTGGCCGGCCTCGATCTTCGACATGTCGAGGATATCGTTGATGACGCCGAGAAGATATTTGCCGCTGCCGTTGATGTCGGTGGCATACTCTTCGTAGCGCGGCGAACCCAGCGGCCCGAACAGCCTCCGTTCCATCAGTTCCGAAAAGCCGATGATCGCATTGAGCGGAGTGCGTAATTCGTGTGACATGTTGGCCAGGAATTCGGATTTGGCCCGGTTCGCCGCTTCGGCCCGCTCGGTTTCCTTCATGTATTTGCGGTTGAGCTCGACGAGTTCGCGGGCCCGTTCCTCTTCCGCCCGACGGGCAAGGCTGAGGTCATGGATCGTTGCCATCAAACGGCGCTCGCTGTCGACCAGCTTCTCCTGGTGCAGCTTGATCTGGGTGATGTCGGAGCCGACGGAGACGGTGCCGCCGTCCCTTGTCCGCAACTCGTTCACCTGCAGCCAGCGGCCGTCGGCAAGCTGGCGCTCGAAGGTCACGCCTCCCTGCGGTCCGTTGGTATTGGCAAGCCGCCGCTCCGATGCGAAGGCCAGCATGCGTTCTTCGAGCACGGCGCGCGGGGCCCCCGGCATCACATCGCGATCCGACAGGCCATTGTCCTGCTGGTATTTGGAATTGCACATGATCAGGCGCTCGGACGAATCCCACAGCACGAAGGATTCGTTGATGTTTTCGATGGCTGTCCGCAGGCGCAGGTCCGCTGCCTCGGAGCGCAGCGCCAGGTGCCGCTGCTCGGTAACATCGACGGCGATGCCGATCAGCTGGATCTCCGGCGCTTCCGGGTCGATAACCTGCGCTCTCGCGCGCATCCAGACCCATTGTCCGTCGGCATGGCGCATCCTGAACACCTGGTCGATGTGGTCGATCTCGCGGCCGACGATCCTGTTGGCGAGTTCGAACAAATCGCCGTCCTCGGGATGGATGATTTCGTCGACTTCGCCGAACGACAGCATCGTGTCGCAGGGTTCGTAACCCAGCATGTCGTACATCGAGCGCGACCAGTACATCTTGCCGCGCACCATGTCCCAGTCCCACAGGCCACAACGGCCGCGCACCAGCGCCATATCGATGCGCTGGTGGGCTTCGAGATAGATGCGGTCGGCGGCCTGGGCGCGCGCCGCCTGGCCGAAATAAGCGTAGAGGATGATGATCAGCACGCCGGCCGTCAGCACGAACAGCGTGACGTTGAGCGAGACCGTCTTGCGCCAGGCGTCAAAAACTGCCTCCTGCGGCACAAAGGCCGCTGCGGAACCTTTTCGGCCATTCGCCAGGCTCACGGCCGCATACCAGTCCTGTCCGCCGATGCTGACCTCCATCACCCCGGCACGATCGCCGAACATAAACAAAGGCTGCCCGCCCTGCACGACGCCATCGAGCGATCGCCCGTCCCAGTGCATCGATTGCGGTGATACGGCAATGATCCTGAAAGCGCTGTCGGTGATCGCCAGCACGTGGCTCCGGCCCATGGCGCCCTGACGGCTGGTGCTCTCCAGCAGGTCCTGGATCGCGCCGGGTGCAGATACCACGGTCGCATCGGCGGCGATCGAGCTGGCCAGTTGGCCCGCTGCCAGCGCAAGGATCGCCTTGGCGTCGCGCTCTATCTCGTCGCGCTCGTTCATCAGCGACAGGAAGCGCAGTACCGCGATGATCAACAGAAAGATGATGATGAGGGCCGGTATCGAACGACGCAGCAGCGGCTCGGCCGCCAGCAGCCGTCGGTAGGCAGGCTCGGCGATGAGCCGCGTATTGCCGGCAAGACCGTCGCTTCGCGCCTCGCGCCGCTCAAAAGCCGTCCCACCGGGCGCGCCCCACGCGTCCGCCTTCGCCATAAATGGCACTCCCCGATTTTCAATCTGCTTGACGATCCGGCAACGCCGCACTTCCGAATCGTCAGTAAAGAATCAAACGTGATTCGCCTTGTCCAGAGGCGCAGCCAAAAAAGATTAAAAATCGACTAAAATAATGGGTTTCTCGGGCGGGACGGCATTGTGGCGGTGAGCCGGCGGGTTATCAGGCGAGAGTGCGCTCGACGATGTCTCGCAAATCGGCCGACAGCTTCTCGGCATTGGCGATCGAAAGCAGCGCCTCCCTTGCCTTGGCTTGCCGCACCGGTTCGAGCGAGCGCCACGACCTGAGCGCCGTCGCCAGCCTGGCGGCCACCTGCGGGTTGCGTTTTTCGACCTGCAGCACCGTTTCGACGAAAAGCCGGTAGCCCTCGCCGTCGGCGCTATGGAAGCCGGTCTGGTTGGCGCTGGAAAACGTGCCGATGAGCGAGCGCACCCGGTTCGGGTTGGCCATCGAGAACGCCGGATGTCCGGTCAAGGCGCGCACCGCGTCGACAGTTTGCGGGCCGGGCACGCTGGCCTGGATCTGGAACCATTTGTCCATGACCAGCGCATCGGTTGCATATTTCGCCTCGAAGTCGACCAGCGCCCTGGTCGCCTCCGGTGAGCCGTGGTGACGGTGCGCAAGCACGGTCAATGCCGCGGCCCGGTCGGTCATGTTGGTCGCCGATTGGAAGTGCCGGGCGGCGAGCTCCGCACCTCCCGGCAGCAAGGAGAGATAATCCAGCAGGACGTTGCGCAGCGCCCGCCGCCCGGCACTGGCCGCGTCCGGGCTGAACGGACCATTGTCGGCAAGCCGATCGTAAAGCTTGGAGAATATCTCGCCGTTGGTCTCGGCCATCGCAACCGCCAACGCCTCGCGCGCCGAGAAAACGGCGTCGGGGTCGATGTTCTTGCCGATGTCGCGAGCGATATCGGCCTCGCCGGGCAGCGCCAGCGCCAGCGCCCGATAGGCGGGTTCGAGTGCTTCGTCGCCGGCTATCTTGCCGGCAAGCTCGGTCAGCCGGGCGCTGAACTCGGGTTGCCTGTGGTCCAGGATCTGACGGAAGGCAGCAATCAGCGCATCGGTCAAAAGCGTATTGAACGCCTGCCAGCGCGAGAAGGCGTCGCTGTCGTGGCCGGCCAGGAAGAACTGGTCGTCGGGCCGCTGTTCGACCGAAAGCGTTACCGGCGCCGAAAAGCCGCGGTTGAGCGACATGGCCGGACGTTTGGCAATTCCCGAAAAGCGCACGACGTGGCGGCGTTTGCGGATATGGATGACGCCGTCCTCGACGTTCGCCCCTTCGACGCCGCTATAGGCTATTGCCTCGCCGCTGGCGCCGACCAGGCCGAAGGCAAGCGGAATGTGCATCAGCCGCTTGCGGCTTTCCGACGGCGTTGGCGGCACCGACTGCTCGATTTCGAGCGTGAATTCCTGCGCTGCCGGATTGTGCGCCGAACTGACGGTCAGGTTCGGCGTGCCCGCCTGATGATACCACAGCGAAAACTGCGACAGGTCGCGACCCGAGACATCCTCGAACACCTTGACGAAATCCTCGATCGTCGCCGCATCGCCGTCGTGACGCTCGAAATAGAGGTCCATGCCGGCGCGGAACGTCTCGGCGCCGAGGATGGTGTGGATCATGCGCACGACTTCTGAGCCCTTTTCGTAGACCGTCGCCGTGTAGAAATTGTTGATCTCGCGATAGCGGCGCGGCCGCACCGGATGCGCCAGCGGCCCCTGGTCCTCGGGAAACTGATGGGCGCGCAGCGTACGCACCTCGGCGATGCGTTTGACGGCGCGCGAGCGCTGATCGGCGGAGAATTCGTGGTCGCGGAAAACGGTCAGGCCTTCCTTCAGGCAAAGCTGGAACCAGTCACGGCAAGTGATTCTGTTACCTGTCCAATTGTGGAAATACTCATGCGCGATGATGGCCTCTATATTGGCGAAATCGGCATCGGTCGCGGTTTCCTGGTCGGCCAGCACATACTTGTCGTTGAAGATGTTGAGACCCTTGTTCTCCATCGCGCCCATATTGAAGTCGGACACGGCGACGATGTTGAAGACATCGAGGTCGTATTCGCGGCCAAACGCCTCCTCGTCCCATTTCATCGACCGCTTCAAGGCGTCCATGGCGTAGCCGGCGAGTCTCTCCTTGCCCGGCTCGACATAGATGCCGAGCTCCACCCTGCGGCCGGACAGGGTGACGAAGCTGTCCGAGATCTTGCCAAGGTCGCCCGCCACCAGCGCAAACAAATAGGACGGCTTGGGGAAAGGGTCGTGCCAGACCGCATAGTGCCAGCCGTCGGCAAGCTCGCCGCTGCCGGCGGGGTTGCCGTTGGACAAAAGCAGCGGCGCTTCATGGCGTTGAGCCTCGATGCGCACCGTATAGACCGACAGGATATCGGGGCGGTCGAGGAAATAGGTGATGCGGCGAAAGCCCTCGGCCTCGCACTGTGTGCAATAGACATTGCTGGAGCGATAGAGGCCCATCAGCGCTTCATTCAGTGCCGGCGCCAGCACAGTTTCGATGACTAGCTGGAAGCGGCTTGCCGCGGACGGCCTGATGATCGTCAGTTGATCGGGCGTGGCGAGAAAATCTGCCGGGCTCGGTTCCTGGCCGTCGATCGTCACGCGGCTGAGCGTCAACCCGTCGCCATCCAGCACCAGCGGCGCCGAGGCCGCAATCCCGTCGCGGCGTTCGACCGTCAGCACGGCGGTGACGTGCGTTGCTTCAGGCGAAAGGCGGAAAGTCAGGCTAATTTCCGGAATGAGATAGTCGCTGGGGCGGTAGTCTTCGAGCTTGAAGACCTGGCCGGTATCGGTGCGCATTCCCTGGTTTTTCCTGTCGATCCGGGAGCGGCGGACGGGTCCGCTGGTCCAAATAATTTGAAGTCTGCGCTCTTTACACGAAACGCTCCCTCGACAAAACTGCAGCGACGTCTATTTCAGGCGATCATTTCCCAAGCATCATCGCGAGGCATCCATGACCGTCGTCACGCCGAAATTCGGGATGGGCGCCTCTGTATTGCGTCGCGAGGATCAGGCCTTCATCAAGGGCCTGGGCCGCTATACGGACGACATCCAGCCCGCCGGCCTGCTGCACGGCTACGTCTTGCGCTCGCCGACGGCCAAGGCAAGGTTCACCATCGGTTCGACCGAGGCGGCGAAGACAGCGCCCGGCGTCCATCTCGTGCTCACTGGCGCCGATCTCAGCCATCTGCGCAATCTTAGGTCCGGTGTCATGGAGAGACAGCCTGACGGCACTAAGGCGCCGACCCGCGACATCCCGGTGCTGTGCCGCGACCGGGTGAATTATGTCGGTGATGCCGTCGCCTTCGTCGTCGCCGACAGCCGGGCGCTGGCACAGGATGCCGCCGAGCTGATCGAGGTCGACTACGAGTCCGAGGAGGCTGCCTCGGGCACTGCGACGGCGCTTGCCGAAGGCACGCCGCTGGTCTGGCCGGAGCTCGGCTCCAACCGCGCCTTCAGTTACCATATGGGTGATAAGGGCAAGACCGAGGCGGCCTTTGCCAAAGCCGCTCATGTCACCCACATCGAGTTCATCAACAACCGGCTGGTCTGCAACTACATGGAGCCGCGCTCGGCGATCGGCGAGTGGAAGGCGGACGAGAACCGCTTCGTGCTGACGACGGGCTCGCAGGGCGTGCATTCGATGCAGTCCATCCTGGCCGGTGTGTTCAAGATCAAGAAAGACCAGCTGCGCGTCATCACGCCGGATGTCGGCGGCGGCTTCGGCCCGAAGAGCTTCGTCTATCGCGAGCATCCGCTGGTGCTCGAGACCGCCAGGCGGCTTGGCCGTCCGGTCAAATGGGCCGGCGACCGCACCGAGCATTTCCTCACCGACGCGCAAGGCCGCGACAATGTCGTGACCGCCGAGATGGCGATGGACAGCAACGGCCGCTTTCTCGGCATGAAAGTCGATCTACTCGCAAACATGGGCGCCTATATCTCGCAATATGGCCCGTATATCCCCTATATCGGCGTCACCATGTCGACCGGCGTCTACGACATAAGGGCGCTCGACGTGTCTGTGACCGGCCTCTACACCAACACCTGCCCGGTCGATGCTTATCGCGGCGCCGGCAGGCCTGAAGCGGCGTTCCTGCTGGAAAAGCTCGTCGACGCCTGCGCCCACGATCTCGGCCTGCCTGTCGACGAGATTCGCCGGCGCAATTTCATCCGCCCTGAGCAGTTTCCCTACCGCACGCAGACCGGCCGGCTTTACGACACCGGCGAGTTCGAAGGCCATATGAACCGCGCCATGGAACAGGCTGGGTGGCAGGCATTCCCTGGGCGACTGGCGCAGTCGAAGGCGGCCGGCAGGATCCGCGGCATCGGCATGGCGACCTATATCGAAGCCTGCGCCTTTCCGGGATCGGAACCGGCCTTTGTCGAACTCAACGGCGACGGCACGGTAACGCTGAAGATCGGCACCCAGACCAACGGGCAGGGGCATGCGACCGCCTACGCCCAGTTTCTCTCGGAGAAGCTTGATCTCGACATCGACAAGATCCGTGTCCGCCAGGGCGATACCGATGAGCTGAAGGACGGTGGCGGCACCGGCGGCTCGCGCTCGATCCCGCTCGGTGGCGTTTCGGCATCGCGTGCCGGCGAAGACCTCGCCAACAAGATCAAGCGCATCGCGGCGGATGAGCTGGAAGCCTCGGCCGGCGACATCGAACTGTCGAACGGCGTTGCCCGCATCGTCGGCACCGACCGCAGCATTGATTTCTCCGGCATTGCAAAGGCTGCCAAGAACCCCGACGATCTCAAGGGCTTTGGTGAATTCATCCAGGACGAGTGCACCTATCCCAACGGCACCCACATCTGCGAGGTCGAGATCGATCCCGACACCGGTGCGACCGAGATTGTCCGCTACACCATCGTCGACGATTTCGGCGTCACCGTGAACCCGGTCCTGCTTGCCGGCCAAGTGCATGGCGGCGTCGTCCAGGGCATCGGCCAGGCACTGACCGAAAACACGGTCTATGATGAAGACGGGCAGTTGCTGACGGCGAGCTTCATGGACTATGCCATGCCGCGCGCCGACGACGTGCCGTTCTTCCATTTCGAGACCCGCAACGTGCCGTCGACCACCAATGCGATGGGCATCAAGGGCGCGGGGGAGGCGGGTACGATCGGGTCGACGCCTGCCGCGCTCAATGCGGTGACAGACGCGCTCTACCGCGCCAACGGCATCAGGCATATCGACATGCCCGCAACGCCGGCGCGCATTTGGGCGGCGATCCAGGAAGCAACGGGAGCGTGACAGCCAGACCGGATTTGCCAGTGCTTGCAGCCGGCAACCACGCCGGCGAACACAGCACGCTGACCGGGATCGTGCTCAAGATCGTATCGGTGGCGGTCTTCGTTGGCATGTCGTCCTGCATCAAGGCGGCAGGAACCGTGCCGGCGGGCCAGATCGTCTTCTTCCGCTCCTTCTTTGCCATCTTTCCGATCATCGCCTTCCTCGCCTTCCAGGGAAAACTCGGCACCGCCTTTTCGACAAAGCGCCCCCTCAATCACATTGCGCGCGGTGTTGTCGGGGTTTGCGCCATGGGGCTTGGCTTCTTTGCGCTGACGCGGCTGCCGCTGCCCGAGGCGATCACGCTGAACTACGCGCAGCCGCTGCTGGTCGTGGTGTTCAGTTCGATCTTCCTTGGTGAAGCCATCCGCGTCTATCGCTGGAGCGCGGTTGCCGTCGGTCTGGTCGGTGTGCTGATCATCTCGTGGCCGGAGCTGACGCTGCTGAGCTCGGGCGCTGCCCTTGGCGATCAGGAGGTGCTCGGTGTCATCGCCGCCCTTATCGCTGCGGCGATCTCGGCCATCGCCATGCTCCTGGTGCGCAACCTCGTCCAGAGCGAGCGGACGGCGACCATCGTGCTGTGGTTTTCGGTGACGGCGAGCGTGATGGCGCTGCTTTCGCTGCCATTCGGCTGGCAGGCGCTGACGCCAGCGCAGGCGGGGCTTCTGATTGCCGCGGGTTTTTGCGGCGGGCTCGGCCAGATCCTGATGACCTCGGCCTATCGCCATGCCGAGGCTTCGGTCGTGGCACCTTTCGAATACACCTCGATGATCCTCGGCGTCGTCGTCGGCTATCTGGTCTTTGGCGACGTCGCCACGATCAACATGCTTGTCGGCGGCCTGATCGTCGTCGCAGCGGGCATTTTCATCATATGGCGTGAGCGCCAGCTCGGTCTCGAACGCACCCGCACCCGCAAGGCGATCGCGCCGCAGGGGTGATCACGGCTTCGCCGCGTCGGCCCGCTCTTTCGCCAGCCGCACCAACACCGCCCGCGTCTGCTCGTCGGAGGGGAAAAAAGATTCGATCGCCAGTTCCGCCAGCGTCACGTCGAGCGGCGTGCCGAACACGGTGATGGTGCTGATGAACGACAGCACCGCGTCGCCATGGGCAAGCTTGAGCGGATGAACAATCGCGTTCGGCTCGACCGGCGCCGGCCGGCTGCCTTTGAGGCCGGACGGATAGGCCCGAAGCTCGCGCTCGAGCTCGACCAGCACCGGATCCGCGGTAGCGTCGTTCTGGTGCTTCAGCCGCTCCAGAAGATGTGCCCGCCATTCCGCAAGATTGACGATGCGCGGCGCGATGCCGCCGGGATGCAGGCTGAGGCGCAACACGTTGACCGGCGGCGTCAGCAGGGAGGCATCGGTGACATTGGCGAGGAACGGGCCGATGGCGGCATTCGCCGACACCAGGTTCCAATGCCGGTCGACGGCAAGCGCCGGGAACGGCTCGTGCGCCTTGAGCACGGTCTCGACCGCCGCCATCGCCGGCGCCATCGAGGCATCATCAAGCGGCCGTTCGCTGAAGCTCGGGGCAAAGCCGGCGGCCAGCAGCAGCTGGTTGCGCTGCCTGAGCGGGATCGAAAGCTGCTCGGCCAGATGCAGCACCATGTCGCGCGAGGGTGCAGCGCGGCCGCTTTCCACGAAACTCAGATGCCGCTGCGAGATCTCGGCCTCCATGGCGAGGTCGAGCTGGCTCATGCGCCGGCGTGTACGCCATTCGCGAATGAGACTGCCGGCGGAAATCTGGGATGTTGTCATGACGAGAGGACTAGGCCGGCAATGGGCGCATTTCAATTACCTGCGAAGTTATGATGCGGCCTTCCTTCCTCACAAGGGGAGAAGGGAAGACGCGCTCCGCAAACTTACCCAAGCGCCCGCAACTTCGCCTTCACTTCGAGGAAATCCCGCCACGCCAGCTTTTTGTGCGCCGGCGTTCTCAACAAATAGGCCGGATGCAGGGTCGGCATGGCGGGAATGGCAGTGCCGGAGGCGGTCGTGTGGACGCGCCAATTGCCGCGCAGCCGCAATATGCCTTCGGAGGTGTTGAGCAAGGTCTTTGCCGACGGGCCGCCGAGATTGACCAGCACCTTGGGATTGACCAGCTCGATCTGCCGCTCGATGAACGGCCGGCAGATCTCGGTCTCGTGCGGCGTCGGCGTGCGGTTGCCCGGCGGCCGCCAAGGGATGACATTGGCGATGTAGACAGACGTCCGATCAAGACCGATCGCGGCCAGCATGCGGTCGAGCAGCCGGCCCGAACGGCCGACGAAGGGCAGACCCTCCATATCCTCGTCGCGGCCCGGCGCTTCGCCGACCAGCATCACCTCGGCAGTCGGATTGCCGTCGGCGAACACCATGTTCTTGGCGGTGAATTTGAGGTTACAGCCGTCGAATGCCGCCATGTGCTGGCGAAGCTCGTCGAGGTTTGCCGCCGACCTCGCCAGTTGCCGCGCCAATGCCGCCTGCGCCTCGTCGGGCACCGTTGCGGTGGCCGGGGGCGTTCGCACTGCCGGTGCCGTATTGGGTCTCTCGCCCATTTCGGCGCGCGACACGCTCGTCGAGCGTTGCGGCGCCGCATTTTCACCCGCCGGCATGGCGGCCGCCGCAGGCACCCGCTCCGGCGGCTTGGCCTCGGCAAACCTGTTCACCGGCTCTTCTTCAAGCGCCTCATCGACGCCGGCGCTGGCGTAGAAGGCCAGCAGCTCGGCGAGATCGGCTCGGTTGTTTTGGGGGGCGGCAGTCATGGTTTCACATTCGGCCGCGGAGCTTAATTTTGCAAGTTCAGCTCGACGGTATGCGCGGGTCCTGCACCAGATAGAACGTCCAGCGCGGCGTGTAGTCGGTGATCAGGAAATAGAAACTCGCGGTCTTCAGCGGGTCGATCTTGCCGTTCTTGAACAGCAGGCGGTCATAGGGTTCGAAATTGCGGTCGAAATCGGCGAAGCTGCTCGACCAGATATTTTCGGGCGTTTTGTTGCGCTGATCGAACGACAGGCCGTCGCCGAACACGCTCGGCTGGTCGAAGATCTCCTGGAGCTCGAACTGGAACTCGACCCAGGCCTGGCCGCTATTGTTGAGCACGTCGATGCGCATATACATCAGGCCATTGGCGAAGTCCCCCGCTTTGCCGAACGGCTGGATCGGCTTTGTCGTGCGGATGGCCAGCGTTACCGGCGTCGCTGAATTCAGCTCTTCGGTGATGACTAGCGGATCCTCCTTCGTGCCGATGCCCGAAGCCCCGGTGATGCGGAAGCCGCCGCGCTCGTCGGAAAAGGAATAGGCGCCGGTCGCCCAGACCAGTTGTGGGTCGGCGCAGGCATCGAAGGCCGCCAGCGGCAGCAGCGCCAAAAGGGCCGCACGGCAAATCCGGCCGGGCGTGGAAAAAAAGCGCGTCAATGAAAAGCCAGCCGGCCCGAATATGCGCATGGCGGGAAGTATGGCCGATAAGCAAGCCGTCGAACAATTAAAAACGTCAGTGCGACATATCTCTGCAAACGGAATAGGATTGAAGATTGACGCTCTCCCGCGCGAATCTGTGCGGCAGGACGCGACTTTTTGACGAAATCGGTATTGTCACGTCCGCGCCGGTTTCCCGTCGCTATTTGATGCGCTATGCAGCGCGTGAGCCAGCAAGATGCCGGAATAGCGAGCCAGTGAGGGGTCGATGAGCGATATCGAACGCGAGAGCATGGAATTCGACGTGGTCATCGTCGGCGCCGGCCCGGCCGGGCTTGCCGCGGCGATCCGTCTCAAGCAGGTCAATCCCGAGCTTTCCGTCGTCGTCCTGGAAAAGGGCGGCGAGGTCGGCGCCCATATCCTGTCCGGCGCCGTCGTCGACCCGATCGGCATCGACCGCCTGCTGCCGGGCTGGCGCGAGGAGGAGGGGCATCCCTTCAAGACGCCGGTGACGGCCGACCATTTCCTGGTGCTCGGCTCCGCCGGGTCGTTCCGCCTGCCTAACATATTGATGCCGCCGCTGATGAACAATCACGGCAACTACATCGTTTCGCTCGGCAATGCCTGCCGCTGGCTGGCGACCAAGGCCGAGGCGCTTGGTGTCGAGATCTATCCGGGCTTTGCCGCGGTCGGCCTGCTCTACAACGAGGCCGGTGCGGTCACCGGCGTCGTCACCGGCGATATGGGCGTCGAGAAGGACGGCACGCACGGCCCGTCCTTTGCGCCGGGCATGGCGCTGATGGGCAAATATGTGCTGATCGGCGAGGGCGCGCGCGGCTCGCTGGCCAAGCAGCTGATCGCCAGATACAAGCTTTCCGACGGCCGCGAGCCCGGCAAATACGGCATCGGCCTCAAGGAACTATGGCAGGTCAAACCGGAAAACCACCGGCCGGGCCTTGTCCAGCATTCCTTCGGCTGGCCGCTCGATATGAAGACCGGCGGCGGCTCCTTCCTCTACCATCTCGAGGACAACCAGGTGGCAGTCGGCTTCGTCGTTCACCTGAACTACAAGAATCCCTGGCTGTCGCCGTTCGACGAGTTCCAGCGCTTCAAGACGCATCCGGCGATCAGAGGCACCTTCGAGGGCGGCAAGCGGCTGGGCTATGGTGCCCGCGCCATTACCGAAGGCGGCTGGCAGTCGGTGCCGAAACTGTCCTTCCCCGGCGGTGCGCTGATGGGCTGCGCGGCCGGCTTCGTCAACGTGCCGCGCATCAAGGGCTCGCACAATGCCGTGCTCTCCGGAATGCTGGCGGCCGAGCATGTCTGTGATGCGATAGCTGCCGGCCGCACCAATGACGAGCTGGCCTCCTACGAGACAGCCTGGCGCACCACCGACATCGGCAAGGACCTGAAGAAGGTGCGCAACGTCAAGCCGCTATGGTCGCGCTTCGGCACCATTGTCGGCGTCGGCATTGGCGGCCTCGACATGTGGCTGAATACGCTGCTCGGCTTCTCGCCCTTCGGCACGATGAAGCACGGCAAGGCCGACTACGCCACACTGGAACCGGCCGCCGCGCACCAGAAGATCGCCTATCCGAAGCCGGACGGGGTGCTGACCTTCGACCGGCTATCGTCGGTGTTCCTGTCCAACACCAACCATGAAGAAAATGAGCCGGTGCATCTGCTCGTCGCCGACATGGACCTGCAGAAGCGCTCCGAGCATGACGTCTATGCCGGGCCTTCGACGCGTTACTGCCCGGCCAGCGTCTACGAATGGGTCGACAAGGACGGCAATGCCGCCGCCGATCCCCAGGCCAAGGATGTGCGCTTCGTCATCAACGCGCAGAACTGCGTGCACTGCAAGACTTGCGACATCAAGGACCCGAACCAGAACATAGATTGGGTGCCACCGCAGGGCGGCGAGGGTCCAGTCTACCAGAATATGTGAGTCGCAAGATGTGCCCGGACCAAACAATATCAGGGGCAGCGCAACCGTAGGACTGTTGAATAAGCCGCCTGCCTGTGTTTCCTTTCTGTGGCGATTGGGAGGAAGGACAATGCGCCTGGCAGTTCTGACGAGCCTTTTGGCGATCGGGGCGTTGTGCGCCCCTGCTACTTTGGCCGGCACTAAGGTGCTGGTTAAGACACGGACTTACAACATTGCCGGAACCACCGGCGCGGCCCTGATCGAGGCCATGAATCGCCAGGGGCCGAAGCATGGCTTCATGACCCACGCCATCGCGCAGACCGGCTACAGCGTCGATGATTGGACCTTCGACGCCCGCCGGGAAAACGGCGTCTGCCGCCTGCGCCAGGCCAACGGGACGCTCAATCTCTTCTATACCTATCCCCAACTAGTCTCAGCCACGTCGCCTGCGCTGCAGAAGCGCTGGAGGCGGTTCTTCGCTGGCGTCCGCGCCCATGAAGAGACCCATGGCCGCATCGCCAGACAGATGATGCGGGCCAGCGAAAAGTCGGTTCGGGGGCTGACAGTCGGTGATGACCCGCACTGTTTCGAGGCACGTCGCGAGGCGAAGCGCCGGATCAATGCCATCTATGCCGAATACGAGGCGAAGCAGAACGCCTTCGATATACGCGAGCATCGCGACGGCGGCCCTGTCGAGCACCTCATCCGCGCTTTTGTAGGCCAGTAATAAGCCAGGTCGAGATTGGACTGCGGATTTTCAGCTTTGCGTCCCGCCAGGCTGCCCGGCAAGCGCGGTCGCCGTCTGGTGCTCGTCGAGCGGCTTTTGTCCACCGGAGCGCAGCGAGAATTCCACCAGCACCGGCAGATGGTCTGAGCCGGTGTCCTCAAGCGTCGACGCCGAACGGATGACAATTGCACCCTTGCTGAAAACCTGGTCGATCGGCAGTCCGGCGAAGCGCAGGAAATCCGGCAGCCTTCTGTGGAGCCAGGTTGGCCCAACCGACGGCATTACGGTGAGCTTGCCGAGCGATGCGACGCGCCGGACGGCGGCGCTCCACGGCGCCGCGTTGCAATCGCCCGCCAGGATCGACGTCTCGCCAAGCGAGGCGATTTCGTCCGACAATCCGCCAATCTGCCGTGATTGGTTGTGGGGCCATGGCCAGGTGAGGTGGATGGCGGCGACATCGACGTCGGTTCCGCCGAAATCGACCGTGGCGATCGCCATCGCGCCGCGGCTGTCGCAGTGCGGCTCCGTGCCTATGGCAAACGGTCGTCTGGACAGCAGCGCAACTCCGAACACGCCGTTGGGATACGGGCAGAGGATCCGGTAGGGATAGGCGCCGGACAGCAGCCCAAGCTTTGCCTTCCACATCTCGGACACTTCATCGAGGGTGATCACATCAGGCTGGGTCCGGCCGATCAGCGACAGCACCTTCTCAGGCGTTGGATTGTTGAACCTGAGGTTCATCTGCAGCAGGCGGTAGACCGCCTCGCCACCGGGCCTGGCTTCGTAGGCCGCCTGCACTTGCCATAGCCGCGAAAGCGGCAAGGCACTCGACGTGGTGGCAAAGGCGGCCACCGCAAACAGCAATGCGGCGGCGGCCTGCAGGCGAAACGAGCTGGCGAGCAGCGGCAGCGCGCAAAGCGCCATCAGCACGGAAAAATGAACGCGGAAATGAGCAAAGGAATCGAAGGCCGGATGCAGCGATCCGAAGAACCCGGCCACCAGCGCGGCCGAGAGCGCAAGCATTGCGATGAATGCCAGCGCAACCGTCATGTCTCGAACACGTGCCATCGCTTTGTGTATCGGCAGAAATGCGTCTCAATCAAGATGACGAAATGTCCTGCCTGGACCGACACATGCGATCGGCACCTACTGGAAGGCAGTTTCCGAAAAGCTCCTGAGCTTGCGCGAATGCAGCCGCTCCATCGGCATTTCGGCCAGCTTCTCCATCGCCCTGATGCCGATGGTCAGATGCTGCGCCACTTGCCGCTTGTAGAACTCGGTCGCCATGCCCGGCAGCTTCAGTTCGCCATGCAGGGGCTTGTCGGAAACGCAAAGCAGGGTGCCATAGGGCACCCGGAAGCGGAAGCCATTGGCCGCGATCGTCGCCGATTCCATGTCGAGCGCGATCGCCCGCGACTGCGACAGTCGCTGCACCGGCCCGCGCTGGTCGCGCAGTTCCCAGTTGCGGTTGTCGATGGTGGCGACGGTGCCGGTGCGCATGATGCGCTTGAGGTCGTAGCCGGAAAGCCCGGTGATCTCGGCGACCGCTTCCTGCAGCGCCACCTGGATTTCAGCCAGCGGCGGGATCGGCACCCAGACCGGAAGATCGTCGTCGAGGACATGGTCTTCCCGTACATAGGCATGCGCCAGCACATAGTCCCCCAGCGCCTGCGTGTTGCGCAGACCGGCGCAATGGCCGAGCATCACCCAGGCATGCGGCCGAAGCACCGCGATATGGTCAGTGATCGTCTTGGCGTTGGAAGGGCCGACGCCGATATTGACCATGGTGATGCCGCCATGGTTCGGCTTCTTCAGATGATAGGCCGGCATCTGCGGCAGGCGAGGCGGCGCAGCACCCTCTCCGGGCGCGCTGTCCCCGACTTTGGTCACGATATTGCCCGGCTCGACGAACTCGACATATCCGTCACCGCCATTGGCCATCAATTCGCGTGCACGGGCGACGAATTCGTCGATGTAGAACTGGTAGTTGGTGAACAGCACGAAGTTCTGGAAATGCTGGGGACTGGTCGCCGTATAGTGCGACATCCGATGCAGCGAATAATCGATGCGTTGTGCAGTGAACGGCGCCAGCGGTCTTGCCTCGCCTAACGCCACTTCGAACGTGCCGTTGGCGATCTGGTCGTCTGTGCCGTCGAGGTCCGGCACGTCGAACAGGTCACGGATCGGCCGTTTGATGCGCTCCGCAGCGGCGCCGTCGACATGCGTGCCTTCGAGAAAGGCGAAATGCAGCGGGATGGGAGTGGTCGATTCCGAAACCGTAACCGGAACGCCGTGGTTGCGCATGATCAGCCGAAGCTGTTCGGTGAGATAGCTTTCGAAAAGGGCAGGCTGGGTGACGGTGGTCGAGAAATGCCCCGGCGTCGGCATGTGGCCATAGGCCTGCCTCGAGTCGATCTGGGTGAACGAACTCGTGGTGACACCGATCTCCGGATAGAAGGCCCGGTAGCGCTTGTTGTTGTCACCGCCCGCGGCGAGCGCGGCAAATGAACCGCGCAGGAACTTGGTATTGCGGTCGTAAAGCGCCTGCAGGGCCGCGACAGCCTTCTTGGCATCGTCGAAGCTCTGTCGGCCAAACGGCTCCGGCGTGACGATCGATTCAATCGCTTGGGGATAGATTCGCTTTTCCATGACCCAATATAGAGAGTTGGGTGCGCCGTTGGGAGGGGTAAGGCGGTCTCAGAACGCACTGTCGGCGTTTTTCTTTCCAGCGGCCTAGCCGCGCCGCAAGCTGACCAGCAGCACAAAGCCGACGCCGGACTTCCTCAGCGCCGGCGCCTCGATCGTCGAACCGGCATCGGCGCGCAGTGTCGGCACGGCCAGGACCGGGGCCGCCAGAAGCATCAGGATGAGCGCCGTCCGCGGCAGAAGCCGTAGGGTCTTGAGGGCATTGGCGGCGAGGCGGGTCATTGCGTTGGCTTTCTAAATGTCGCTGTCGGGTTCAGTGGCGAAGCTGGTTCGGGCAACTGAGCCGGCAGGAAATGGCGACGTCCCAGGCGCGGGGCGGACGGCCGGCTTCGGCGACAAGGACGGCGAACAACATGCCAAACAGGCTCATCAGCAGGCAGACGATGGTGAAGCGGCGGGCAAGCATTGCGCGGTGTCTCCTTCAACACGCGTGACAATGCCTTGCCCCGGCTGAACCGGCTCTGATGGCGGCGTTCATCTGGGGTTCAAAATGGTTGATGATCTGTGAGCGGGCCGCCTTGAGTGCCGCGACTTAAGGCGGCGCCGTGGCCGCGAGACCGGCGATGACATGAAAAACGGGGCCGACTGGCCCCGTTCACCCCGGCAGGAAGGGCACAATCAGAGCTTGTGCCAGGTCTGGCTTTTGCAGATCAGTCCGCCGAGCACGCAGCCGCTCATCTTGAGCGAACTGCCGGAAAGCGAAGCCTTGCCCGCATAGGTCTTGTCGGTTTCCGGGTCGGTTATGGTGCCGGCATATTTGTTATCGTCGGCCACCTTCAGCGAACCGATGTGCTTGCCGGCAAATTTGCCGGATTTGAGCGTAATGGAAAACGCCCCGTCACCGCCCGAGATGGCGGCAGTCGATCCGGCTTGCGTTTTCCAATTGCCTTCGATCGGATCGGCCCATGCCGCGCCGGTCATCATTATTGCGGCCGCGAGGGCCAGGCTCACTTTTCGAAACACGTCTCTCCTCCCTCAGGCAAGTCCAATCGGGCTCCGTCCCGCTGTCTGCCCCTTACGCAAACGTAAGCTAGTCCAGCTCCCGGCAAAACAAAAGCGGTGCCGCGACGGAAGGGTTTGCGGGTTTTTACGCGCTCCCGAACGGCCGTGCCGGCGAAAAGTGAAACGGGCCGCACACTGTCTTTGTTTTCCGTGGTTAGCGGAGTCTTGATCCGCTCCCCGCAAGTTTTCTTCAAATTTTGTGCAAACCGGCGCGATTGCTGGCTTTGTATCCTTAACGAATTTTCGCGTTTACCTCTTGTTTTAGCTTTGTTTTCCTCAAATTAAGCACGCCATTTAACGACGGATTCAACCCTCCGCTGCATTCTCGAAAGCATCGAAAGAGCGGCCGCCCCCGAAGGTAACCAAGGACACCGAGGGACAGACGGAGACAGCTCTCGGGAGCCAGAACAGGGGATTGAAATGGCACGTTTTGAAATGCTTGAAGCCGGCTTCGGCGCCATGGGGACAACTGCCCAGGCCGATATTCTTTTCGAGTTGGGCATGATGTATGCGACCGGCCGCGATTGCGAGACCGATGTCGTCGCCGCCCACAAATGGTTCAACATCGCCGCGATCAAGGGTTCGGCCCGCGCCGCGGAACTGCGCTCTGAATTGTCGGCCGCCATGTCGAAGGTCGAGATCGCCAAGGCGCTGCGCGAAGCCCGCGAATGGATGACGATGCACTGAATTCGCCAGCATCGACTTCAAGGGGGTACTGAGTTCACGACAGGGACGCTTCGGGTCAAGGCCGCGCAGACGGCCGGGCCCGAAAAAATCAAGGCCGCGCAAGACGGCTGGACCAAGTCAAGACCAAGAACGTGGCAGGCTGACCAGGCCGAGCCGTGCAAAAGACAGGGAAGGCGAGCGGGTCCCGGCGCTGATGCGTTGGGAAGCTCGATGGCAAAAGCCGCGACCGGCCGGAACAAGGCTGGCGCGGCTTTGTCTTTGCGTGTTGCAGGCCCAATCGAGTGCCGACGATGCGTCTAGACAGCTCCGGTGAAGGATGAAATTCTCCCGCCACTCTGGAAAGGCGCGGCCGCGCCCGGCGCCGGGCAGGGGGGGACATTTGTGTGCATCATAGCAATAATTAATATTTTGGCAGCCCAAATTTGGGTGTAGAGGGGGTGGAAAAAACAAA
>NZ_JAMYSE010000026.1:0-70671 GCF_040321795.1 Mesorhizobium sp. M0244
GCTAGGAGATTTGTATAAGTCACAGGCCTATTGCTATTTGGGCGAGGAACGGGTCGTTCCCTTAGCCACCACCGAAGCGCTGGCGCCGGCGCTGCTCGAAAAACTTGTCGCCATGCCGTTGCCGGACGGCGTGCTGCTCAACGTCAACTTTCCGAATTGCCCGCCCGAAGAGATCGCCGGCACGGTCGTTACCTCGCAGGGCAAGCTCGTCCACAGCCTGTGGGTCGACGAGCGCCGCGACGGCCGCGGCCTGCCTTACTATTGGCTGCGCTTCGGCCGCGAGCCAGTAGAAGGCAAGCAAGGCACCGACCTCTATGCCATGCGCAATCGGCTGGTGTCGGTGACGCCGCTGCAGCTCGATCTCACCGCGCATGAAATCCGCGATCAACTGGCCAAGGCGCTCGCATGAACTTGAACCACGCTCCGGCGGTCGACGACCGCGAAGGTTTTGCCGCCTTTCTGCTTCGCCTGCGCGGCAGGGGCACGGTGCCGAAGGTGCTGATCGCCGCCTTTGAGGCGACTCCGCGGCGCGGCTTCCTGTCGGCCCACTTCCATTCGATCGCCTGGTCGGACCGCATGCTGCCGATCGAATGCGGCGAGGCCATCGAAGGCGCCGACCTGCAGGCGGCGGTGATCGCAGCACTTGCCATCGAGCCGGGAAACCGCGTGCTCGAGATCGGCACCGGGTCCGGCTATACGGCGGCGGTGATGTCGCGGCTTGCCGCTCGGATCGTCACCATCGACCGTTACAAGACGCTGGCCGAACAGGCCCGGCAGCGCCTCGAGGCACTCGCCATCGGCAATGTCATCGTGCGCCAGGCGGACGGTTCCAACGGGCTGGCCAACGAAGCGCCGTTCGACCGCATCGTCGCCTGGGCGGCCTTCGACAGCCTGCCGCGTTTCCTGCTCGACCAATTGTCGAGCGGCGGCATCGTCATCGCGCCGATCGGACCCGACGAGGGCGAGCAAGTGCTGGCCAAGCTGACCAAGGTCGGCAGCCGCTTCGAACGCGAGGATATCGGCCTGGTGCGCCTGCAGCCGATCTTGCACGGCGTCGCCGCGGTCATCTGACTTAAAAATTTTAAGAAAATTTGCGTCGGATTCTACAGGTTTAACCGACCGGTAACATTAACGCGCTTTAATCACACTCAGTTGTACCGGGTCTGTGCGGGTTAGTGCGATGCAATTCAGTGTTTTGAAGGCAAACGGACGCAATCTGGCGCGTGGCTGCGCCGTCCTCATGATCGCAGGCGCTGCGACGGGGTGTAGTTCCCAGGTGGCGCGGTTCAACAGCGTCGACGACGTGTTCACCGCCTCGACCAACAACCAGCGCGCCATCATCGACAAGCAGGATGCTGCCCAGCCCTATCCGGGCGATGTTGCGGCCGCCCCGATCGACGGCAGCCACACCCAGTCGGTCAGCCGCTCAAGCCTCGAACCGGTTACGGCACAGCAACTGCCGCCGCCGGCTCCCGCCCTGGCCCCTGCCGCCCGCCCGGTGCGTACCGCTGCCGCGCCGGCCCTGACGCCTGCCGCTCCTCGTGTCGACAGGACGGCAACCGGCACCGTTGCTCCGGCGGCAAGGCCGTTCAAGAACGCCGAGCCCGACGCGCCGCGCATGGCGACGGCCGCCGGCGCACCGCATGCAACCGAGATCGTCGTCAAGGATGGCGAGACCATTTCCGGCCTGTCGCGGCGCTACGGCGTGCCGGCCGATG
Source organism: Mesorhizobium sp. M0244 (assembly GCF_040321795.1). Lineage (NCBI taxonomy): Bacteria > Pseudomonadati > Pseudomonadota > Alphaproteobacteria > Hyphomicrobiales > Phyllobacteriaceae > Mesorhizobium > Mesorhizobium sp. M0244. The sequence goes on from NZ_JAMYSE010000026.1 coordinate 1,719, forward strand.
CCATCATGAAAGTCAACGGGCTGAGCGCGACCAAAGGGCTGAAGACCGGCCAGAAGCTCGTCATCCCGGCCTATGCTTACTCGAGCAACGGCGCCGCGCCGAAAGTCGCCGACGCCAAGCCCACGAACGGCACCAGGCACGATCAGCCGGCCGACGCGCCGGAGAAGGTGGCCGTGCTGCCGCAGCAGCCGAAGCTCAGGGAAGGCAAGTCTGCCGCGCAGGTGGATGCCTCGGCCGCCGCAAGCCAGCCGAAGGATGGAAAGACTGCGCTCAAAACAGCCTCGGCGATGGCCAAGCCGGCCGGTGCCGGCGGCACTTACACGGTACAGCAAGGCGATACGCTGTCCGCCATCGCCAGAAAGACCGGCGTCGGCGTCGTTGCGCTGAAACAGGCGAACGGCATGCAGGACGGGCTGCTCAAGATCGGCCAGACCCTGAAAGTGCCGGCCGGCGGAACCGCTGTTGTCGCCGGCGCGAAGCCGGCAAAGGTCGATCCGGTGACGACGGCCACCACTCAGCCACCGGCCAAGACAACGCCGACGCAGACGCTCGCCTCCTACACGCCGCCAAAGAAGGATGCGAAAGTCATCCAGCAGGCCGAGGACGACGATGCGGTGGCGCCGGATGCAACCGGCATCGGCAAGATGCGCTGGCCGGTGCGCGGCCGCGTGATTTCAAGCTTCGGCGGCGGCAAGGACGGCGTCGACATCGCCGTGCCTGAGGGAACGCCGGTCAAGGCAGCCGAAAATGGCGTCGTCATCTATGCCGGCGATGGCCTCAAGGAATTCGGCAACACGGTGCTGGTGCGTCACGAAAACGGTCTGGTCACCGTCTACGGCCATGCCAGCTCGATCGAGGTGCAGCGCGGCCAAAAGGTCAAGCGCGGCCAGGAAATCGCCCTGTCCGGCATGAGCGGCACCACCGACTCGCCGAAACTGCATTTCGAAGTGCGCAAGAACTCGGCGCCGGTCGATCCGTCAGGCTATCTCGAATAGAGAAAAAGCGACTTGCGGGCCGCCTGACCTTCAGCCCGCCGAAGAAGTCCGCTCCGCAAGGTGCGGGCTTCTTCTGTTGCTTTTCTGGACCATGATCTAGTCCGAAACCGGGCTCCTTTTTTGCTACGCTGACCTTCGGTTCGGGATCATGGTCTAGTCCTTGAGCGACTTGCCGAGCCGGCCTGCCAGATCCTGGGTGAATTGCCAGGCGACGCGGCCCGAACGGCTGCCGCGCGTTGTCGCCCATTCCAGCGCCTCGGCGCGCAGCGTCTCGGGATCGATGGCGAGATCGTGATGGCGGACATAGCCGTCGATCATGTCGAGATATTCGTCCTGCGAACATTTGTGGAAGCCAAGCCACAGGCCGAAGCGGTCCGACAGCGAAACCTTTTCCTCGACCGCTTCCGACGGGTTGATCGCGGTCGAGCGCTCATTGTCGATCATGTCGCGCGGCAACAGATGTCGCCGGTTCGAGGTGGCATAGAAGATGACATTGGCCGGGCGGCCCTCGACGCCGCCTTCAAGTGCTGCCTTCAGCGATTTGTAGGACGTGTCGTCATGGTCGAATGACAGGTCGTCGCAAAACAGGATGAAGCGGAAGGGTGCTGCCTTCAGCAGGCCCATCAGCTTCGGCAGCGTGTCGATGTCTTCGCGATGGATCTCGATCAGCTTGAGCGGAAGGTCTAGCTTCGCCGAGGCGTTGACCGAGGCGTGCACTGCCTTGACCAGCGACGATTTGCCCATGCCGCGCGCGCCCCACAACAGCACGTTGTTGGCGGCGTAGCCTGAGGCGAAGCGCTCGGTGTTGTCGACCAGTATGTCGCGGACTCGGTCGACGCCGCGGATCAGGCCGATATCGACGCGGTTGACCTTGCGCACCGGTTCCAGATAGCCAGGATCGGCCTGCCAGACGAAGCAATCGGCCTCGCCTAGGTCGGTTTGAGGCACCGGCGGCGAGGCGAGGCGGGCGACCGCCTCGATCAGGCGGTCGAGCTTCTGGTTCAGGATAGCGATGGTGCTGTCGGTCATCTCTTATCTTTTTTGTTCGCGTTCAGGACGGTGCGGCAGGGCAACCTACCTGATTTCAGCGGTTTCGAAACTCGTGCCAAGCATTTGTTCGGGCATGATCTTTTGCGAAAACCGAGCGTCGCTTTTCGGGATCACCCTCTAACACGGCTCGCCAGGCCGGAAAAGCAGCCGATTTGCCCGGCCGCGCAGTTGCATTGGCAACTTTACCGACTATATTCCGGCCAAATTTGGCGGGGCCGCCTTGCGGCTGTTTTTCAAAGTTCAGGAGTACCTCGATGTTCGTGACACCGGCATACGCCCAAGGCATCGGCGGGGACTCGTCCGCAATGTTTATCCAGATCGTGCCGTTTGCTCTGATTTTCGTGATCATGTATTTTCTGATCATCCGGCCGCAGCGCACGCAGCTGAAGAAGCGCGGCGAGATGCTGGCGGCGGTTCGCCGCGGCGACACCGTTGTCACCGGCGGCGGTTTGGTCGGCAAGGTAACCAAGGTGATCGACGACAACGAGCTCGAGATCGACCTTGGCGGCACCAAGGTGACGGCGCTGCGCTCGACGCTTGCCGACGTGCGCGTCAAGGGCGAGCCGGTGGCGAACCAGAACGCCAAGAAATAACCGAATTGTCGGCGGAACGATCCGCCAGTACGCCCTGACGGACGACGCCATATGCTTTACTTTTCGCGCTTCAAGATGATCCTGATCTGGCTGGCCGTGGCCGCCACAGTGGTCCTCGCTGCGCCCAACCTTTTTTCTGCCAGCACGCTGGCCAAGCTTCCCGACTGGGTGCCGAAGCGGCAGATGACGCTCGGCCTCGACCTGCAGGGAGGCTCGCATATCCTGCTCAGGATGGATCCGAACGATCTGATCAAAGATCGGCTGGAGACGACGCGCGACGAAATCAGGACGCTGCTGCGCGATGCCAAGATCGGCTATACCGGCCTTGCCGGAACGGGCCGCACGGTGCAGGTCCGCATCACCGATCCCGCACAGATCGACGCTGCCAAGAAGGCGTTGAAGACGTTGACCGATCCGGTGGCGGCCGGCTTGTTCAGCGGCGGCTCGATCCAGGAGATGACGCTGGATGATTCCGAGCCCGGCCTGCTCAAGTTCACCGTCACCGATGCGGGCATCAAATATCGTACTTCGGCAGCGCTGACGCAGTCGATCGAGGTCGTCGGCCGCCGCGTCAATGAACTCGGCACGACCGAGCCGATCGTCCAGCGGCAAGGTGACGACCGCATCCTGGTGCAGGTGCCGGGTCTCCAAGACCCGCAACGGCTGAAGGAAATTCTTGGCCAGACCGCCAAGCTGACCTTCCAGATGGTCGACCAATCGATGCCGGTGCAGGACGCGCTGAACGGCCGTCCGCCGCCGGGATCCTCGGTGCTGTATTCGCAGGACGACCCGCCGGTTCCGTATCTGATCGAGAACCGCGTCATCGTTTCGGGTGAAAACCTCGTCGATGCCCAGGCGACGTTCAACTCCCAGAACAACGAGCCGGTTGTTTCGTTTCGCTTCGATTCGAAAGGGGCGCAGCGGTTCGGCCAGGCGACATCACAGAACGTCGGCAAGCTGTTTGCCATCATCCTCGACAATCAGGTGATTTCGGCACCGCAGATCCGCGAACCGATCCCCGGCGGCACCGGCCAGATATCGGGGAATTTCACCGCTGAGAGCGCCAACGACCTCGCCGTGCTGCTGCGCGCCGGCGCCTTGCCGGCGACGCTGACGGTGATCGAGGAGCGCACGGTGGGCCCTGGCCTCGGACAGGATTCCATTCATGCCGGCAAAGTCGCCGGCATCATCGGTTCGATCCTGGTTGTGGCGTTCATGTTCGTCGCCTACGGCTTCTTCGGCTTCCTCGCCAACATCGCGCTGGCGGTGCATGTGGCGATGATCGTCGGGCTGCTGTCGCTGCTTGGAGCGACGCTGACCTTGCCCGGTATCGCCGGTATCGTACTGACCATCGGCATGGCGGTCGATTCCAACGTGCTGATCTATGAACGCATCCGCGAGGAGCGACGTGCCGGCCGCTCGGTCATCCAGGCGATCGATACCGGTTTCAGCAAGGCGCTGGCCACAATCGTCGATTCCAACGTCACCTCGCTGATCGCGACCGTGGTGCTGTTCTATCTCGGCACCGGGCCGGTGAAGGGCTTTGCCGTCACCTATGCCATCGGCATCCTGACCACGGTCTTCACCGCCTTCACCTTCACCCGCCTGCTGGTGTCGATCTGGCTTCGCCGGGCCCGTCCGAAGGAGTTGCCGCGGGCGCCTGTGACTTTCGTTCCGCCCGGAACGAAAATTCCGTTTATGGGCATCCGCCGCTGGACGTTCACGCTGTCCAGCGTGCTTTCAGTCCTGTCGGTCGTCGGGTTCATGACCATCGACATCAATTACGGCATCGATTTCAAGGGCGGCTCGCTGATCGAGGTGCAGTCCAAGACCGGCAATGCCGATCTGGCCGACATCCGCGGCAGGCTGACGGAACTCAATATCGGTGAGGTGCAGGTTCAGCAGTTCGGCGAGCCGAACGACGTGCTGATCCGCGTCGGTACGCAGGAGGGCGGCGAGAATGCCGAGCAGACCGTCATCGACAAGGTGCGCGGCGAACTGCAAGACCAGTACGATTTCCGCCGCGTCGAAGTGGTGGGGCCGACGGTCTCAGGCGAGCTTGCCAAGCAAGGCACCATCGCCATGCTTGTCGCGCTGCTCGGCATCCTGATCTATGTCTGGTTCCGCTTCGAATGGCAGTTCGCGGTCGGCGCCATCGTTGCGACTGTGCACGACGTGGTCATGACGATCGGCTTCTTCGTCATCACCGGCCTGGAATTCAACCAGTCGTCGCTGGCGGCGATCCTCACCATCATTGGCTATTCGCTCAACGATACGATCGTCGTCTATGACCGCGTTCGGGAGGATCTGCGAAAATATAAGCGAATGCCGCTGCCGCAACTGCTGAACAACGCCATCAACGAGACGCTGTCGAGGACGACGCTGACCTCGGTGACGACGATCCTGGCGCTGCTGGCGCTAGTGCTGTTCGGCGGCGAGGTGATCCGCTCGTTCACCATGGCGATGCTGTTCGGCGTCGTGTTCGGCACCTATTCGTCGATCTTTATTGCCGCGCCGCTGCTCATTCTGTTCAAGTTGCGGCCGCAGGCCACAGCGTCGGACGAGGAAAAGCCGGTGGGCGGCGGCAAAGCCATAGCCACCTGACGGCCCGCCGCACGGCTTGCCGCGCCAGTTAGAATCGGACCACTAGTGGCCAAAGTCATCGTCATCCGCGAGGCGCATTTCCCCGGCCGCGCACCGATCGAGGCTTACGGCAATGGCGGCTTCCGTTTTGCCGACATGTCGCATCGCGGCTCGTTGCTGTGTCTGCCTTCGGGCATCTATGGCTGGGAACCGGCCGATCCGCTGGCGCTGACGGCAGCGGATTTCACCAAGCTGTTTAACGAGGCCGACAAGGTCGAGATCCTGCTGGTCGGCAGCGGCAAGGATCTGAGGCCATTGCCTGCCGCGCTGCGTGCTGCGCTGAAGGAGGCAGGCATTTCCGCCGATCCGATGTCGACCGGGGCGGCCGTGCGGACCTACAATGTGCTGCTGGCGGAAGACCGCGCCGTGGCCGCAGCACTCATCGCCGTCGACTGACGTGGCCGAAAACACCAATATCGTCATGGAAGCGGTGCGTGCCGCCGACCACGACCGCTATCTCACCGCCCTCTATGCGCCCGAAGACAAGCGGGACGCGCTGTTTTCGCTCTATGCCTTCAACGCCGAAATCGCCGGCATCCGCGATCGCATCCGCGAAGCGCTGCCGGGTGAAGTCCGGCTGCAATGGTGGCGGGATGTCATCGCCGCCGAAGAGGATGGGGCGGGGGTTGGCCATCCTGTGGCGGACGCGCTGAAGGCGACGATTTCCGCTCACCGCCTGCCGAAGGCGGCTTTCGAGAATATGCTCGAAGCGCGCATATTCGATCTCTATGACGACCCGATGCCATCGCGCACCGATCTCGAAGGCTATTGCGGCGAGACTGCCGCCGCGCTCATCCAGCTTGCGGCGATGGTGCTCGACCCGGTCGAAGCACCGCGTTTTGCCGAACTGGCCGGCAGGGCAGGTTGTGCGCAGGCGATGACCGGTCTGCTGCTTCTGCTGCCGCTGCATCGCAAGCGGGGACAGTGCTTTGTCCCGGCCGACATTTTGGCTGCGGCGGGGTCGTCGGCGCGAGAATTCGTCAGCGGTAATGGCGGGCCAGCCGCGGAACGCGTCGTTGCCGCGATGATCGCTCTGGCACGGGAGCATCTTTCCGCCTTCGAGCAGGGGGCTTCCGCTTTGCCGGTTTCATTGCGTCCGGCGTTTCTGCCGCTGGCTCTGTCGAGCGCCTACCTCGACAGAATAGAGAATGCCCGCCGCTCGCCTCTCAAGGATGTGGCTCGGCTCTCAGCCTTGCGCCGGCATTGGCTTTTGTTCCGGCGCGCCACGCAAGGCTGGCCGGCCGCATAGAGGCTGCCGCGTAACCAACCCGACAGTTATTCCGCAGCTTCCGCCCGAAAAGGCAACCCCAGCCATTCGCGGCAGTCGGCAAGCGCGCGCGATGTCACCGCGTGCCGCTTGGCGACCGTCTTGTCCTTGCCGCGCAGCCGCTTGCCCTCGATCTTTGGCGCGTCCACCGGCGGGAACAGGCCGAAATTGACGTTCATCGGCTGGAAGGAGCGCTTTCCCGGCTCGTCATCGGAGACAATATGGCCACCGGTGATATGGTTGAGCAATGCGCCGAAGGCGGTGGTCAAGGGCGGCAGCGACGGTGTATTGCCAAGCCTTTCGGCGGCGGCAAAACGCCCGGCAAGCAGGCCGATGGCGGCACTCTCGACATAGCCTTCGCAGCCGGTGATCTGGCCGGCAAAACGCAAGCCGGGCCGCGACTTCAACTGCAGCGAAGCGTCGAGCAGCGTCGGCGAATTGATGTAGGTGTTGCGGTGCAGGCCGCCGAGGCGGGCGAATTCGGCGTTTTCCAGCCCGGGAATGGTGCGGAATATGCGCACCTGCTCAGCGTGCTTCAGCTTGGTCTGGAAGCCGACCATATTGTAGAGCGTGCCCAGCGCATTGTCCTGGCGAAGCTGGACGACGGCATAGGCCTTTACAGACGGATTGTGTGCATTGGTCAGCCCCATCGGCTTCATCGGTCCGTAGCGCAGCGTCTCGACGCCACGCTCGGCCATCACCTCGATCGGCAGGCAGCCGTCGAAATAGGGCGTGCCTTCCCATTGCTTGAATTCGGTCTTCTGGCCGTCGACTAGCGCCTGTACGAAAGCAAGGTACTGCTCCTTGTCCATCGGGCAATTGATGTAATCCTTGCCGGTGCCGCCGGGGCCGACCTTGTCGTAGCGCGACTGGAACCAGCAAATGTCCATGTCGATCGTGTCGAAATGGACGATTGGAGCGATGGCGTCGAAAAAGGCGAGCGCGTCGGCGCCGGTCACTTCCGCGATCGACTGGGCGAGCGACGGCGCGGTCAGTGGGCCGGTGGCAACGATCGCCTGGTCCCAATCTGCCGGCGGCAGGCCTGGCACTTCCTCACGCTGGATGGTGATGAGCGGGTGCGCTTCGAGCTTTCTGGTCACCGCTTCGGAAAACCCGTCGCGGTCGACGGCTAGCGCACCGCCGGCCGGCACCTGATGCGCGTCGCCGGCGCTCATGATCAGCGAACCGGCGAGCCGCATTTCGGCGTGCAGCAGGCCGACGGCATTGGCTTGCGCATCGTCGGAGCGGAAGGAATTGGAACAGACGAGCTCGGCCAGCCCGTCGGTCTTGTGCGCATCGGTGCCGCGGATAGGACGCATTTCATGCAGGACAACGGGAACGCCGGCTTCGGCCGCCTGCCAAGCGGCTTCGGAGCCGGCGAGACCGCCGCCGATGACGTGAATGGGATTCTTGTTCATGAGCGCCGAAATAAGGCCTTGGCGCGGCGATTGCAATTGCCAGGCGTGGCACCGCAAGTGGGCTGCTGGGAAAGACTGCCCAAAACAACAACACCCGCCGGGGGAGGAGGTCCGGCGGGTGTCGTTTTGCTGGCCGATCCTCGGGAGGAGGTGAAGATCGACCGGATTCGTCATCGCCGGGGAGGAGGTCGGCTTTGACGAAAATCATTTCGCCATTTGAAAGGGCGCGAAACCCTTTTTGAGAACAACGCCCGCCGGGGGAGGAGGTCCGGCGGGCGCCGTTTTGGTGGTCAACCCTCGGGAGGAGGTGAAGGCTGACCGTATCCGTCAGGGTCGGGGAGGAGGTCGACCCTGGCGAAATTCCTGTGGCTAGATCGCCCTGCGAGCGACCATCTTGATCTCGTCGCGGACGATGCCGAGATCATGAAGCTGGCGGTTCGACAGGCGACCCAGCTCGGTAACCGTCTCGCGGTAGACGCGCCAGTTACGATAGTTGCGGATCAGGTTCATTGTCGTTCTCTTTTCAAAACTGGTTCGGACCATTTGCGGTCCGAAGGATTAGACCGCCTTGCGGGCGACGTAATGAATGTCGCTGCGGCTGATGCCGAGGTCGGTCAGTTCACGGGTGCTCAGGCGGCTCAGCTCGGAAACGGTGTCCCGGTAGCGGCGCCAGTTGCGATAGTTGCGGATCAGGTTCATGGTATCTCGTTTCGTCTTTCTTTCGGATCATTCCGTCTTTGTGTGCACCGTGAAAATAGGTGGGGTCATATCGATTTAAAAGCGCTATTGGTGCATGGCAGCAATGCAAATTGTGCAATGCAACATTAACGCGCGCCCAGTTTTCCGCTCAAACCGGAAAATGCCGTCAGGTCAAACGCTTGGGCGGACGAGCTAAAAAAGGGCCAAGCAAAGGGGGAGGGGCATGGCGAGCTATTCGTCACGGGTCAGGTCGGATATCGGGCGATGGCAGCAGGCGGGCCTGATCGACGCGCCGACAGCCGATGCGCTGACGCGCGACGTCGAGGCCAACGAACGCGGGTCGCTGAGCTTCGGCTCGATTCTGGCTATGATGGCGGCGCTGTTGTTCGGCGCGGCTATCCTGATCTTCGTCGCCGCCAACTGGGAAGTCATGCCGCGGCTGGTGCGGGTCGGGGCACTCTTTGCCGTCATCCTTGCCGGCTATGTCGGCGGTGCGGTGCTGAAGATGCGCGACCATACGGCAATCGGCGAAGCGCTATGGATCGTCGCGGCAGCGGCGTTCGGCGGATCGATCGCGCTGATCGGCCAGATGTATCACCTGTCCGGCGACGAGGCGTCGGCCTTGATCACCTGGGGCGGCGGCACGGCGCTGGCGGCGGTTGCGCTGCGCTCGAACCCGCTGACCGTCGCATCGGTCGGCATTGCCGACGCCTGGCTGTTCCTGAAAGGCTTCGATTATTTCAGGCGCACGGAATTCCCGCATTTGTTTGTCGTCATGGCGCTGGTGCTGTTTGCCGTTTCGTTCTGGACGCGCAGCCAGGCGGCGCGCCATTTGATCATCCTGTCGGTCCTCTTCTATCTCGTGCTCCTGGCGATGGACCACGACACGCTGCAGGTCGCGATCCCCTTGGTTGTCGCGTCGGCGCTGCTTTTTGCCGCCGGGATCTTTGCTGCCGAGCCCGTCGACAGGGTCTTGCAACTCGGCGGCCGGCTGCCCTTGCACGCGCTGATCGGGTTTCTCACCGGCCTGGCGATGATCCAATTCGAGCTGGCGGACGAAAGCAGCTACACCAGCGGCTTTGCCATTGCCTCGGCTGTGGCGCTGGCCGGCATCGTCGCCGCGATCGTGCTCGGCGGCCGCGAGAGCCGGGGGCTGCGCTGGGTTGCCTATGCAGGCTTCGCCTTCGAACTCGCCATCATCTATGTGGTGATGCTGCAATCAATGCTCGACACGGCGGGCTTCTTCCTGGCGGCGGCGGTGCTTCTCGGCGTTCTTGCTTTCGTCATTATCCGCATTGAAAAGCGCATGAACACCCCGGACATGACAGGAGCGGCGGCATGATGACGGGCAAAAGACTGATCATCTCGGCGCTGGTTCTGGCGCTCGTCCAGATCGGCTTTTTAAGCTGGATCATCGCCGGCCGCGCGGCCATCCTGCGCGACGGCAAGCAAGTTCTGCTCAAGGTCGAGCCAATCGATCCGCGCGATCTCCTGCGCGGCGACTATATTCGCCTCGGCTACGACATTTCGCGCATACCGTTGAAGCTGATCGGCAACATCCCGGCCGACAAACGGACGACTGACGACACCTCGATCGTGGTCAGGCTGAAGCAGGGCGTCGACGGCTATTGGGGTCCGACCGCGGCATGGTTCGGGCAAGCGCCGGCACCGGCGGCAGCCGATGAAGTCGACATCGTCGGACACGTCTCCGCAGGCTGGGATCTCAACCCGGAAGCAACGGCGATCTCGCCGGATTACGGCATCGAGCGCTTCTATCTGCCGGAAGGCGAGGGGATGGCGATCCAGAACGACATGCGGGTGCGGCCGTTCGGTATCCGTGTGGCGATCGCGGCCAACGGCACGGCGCAGATCAAGGCGCTGGTGGATGGCGACAAGATCCTGTTCGAGGAGCCACTTTACTAGGGTGCGTTGATATTCAGATGATGCCGGCCTGCAAACGGCGGCTTCCTGCGCTTCCGGTGCTCACGTATCCAAACGTACGCTCCGCTCCGGTTCTCAGAACCCACCTGTTTGGTCGCTTCGCGCCCGTCTTCGACTCCGGCTCGGCCTGACCTGAATCTCAACACACCCAAGAAAGCGTGGCTCAGGCGTGGGTTCCGGCTGACGATCACCTCGCCGATATGCGTGAACATCGATTTTGGCGGAGAGCATGGCTCATGGCAATCACCCTGACGATGCGAGAAGACATAAATCTCGACACTGTTTTCCGGGTCGCCTGGAAAAGAGACACGGTGCAGATCAGCAGCGAGGCCTTGCAACGCATTGCCGAGTGCCGCGCCTCGTTCCTGCGTCTCATCGAAACCGACCCGGTGCCGGTCATCTACGGGGTCACCACGGCCATGGGGGGAACTGGCAAGCAGGCGGCTCGAACCTGGGGAGCGTGATCGCCACGCTCGCATCAAGGCATTCGCAGCCGCCACGTCCTTTGGCGAGCCCTTGCCTGATCGGGTGGTCAGGGCGATCGTGTTTGCTCGGCTGACCAATTTCCTTGAGGGAAACGCGGCGACCACACCGCGCATGGCGCTCGCCGTTGCCGCGATGCTGGACGGCGGACCCATGCCTGTGGTGCCGTCCTTAGGTCAGGGCGGGGCCGGCGAGATCCTCGCCCTCTATCCCCTGTTTGCAGGGCTTTCGACGCGCTTCGACCTGGAAGTTAAGGAGCGGGGATCGCTGATCAATGGGTCGCCTTGCGCCGCCGCACTCGTGGCCGACGCGGCTTTGGCGGCGCGCCGCCGCGTGCGCCTGGCCGAAAAAGTCTTTGCGCTTTCGATCGAGGCGTTTCGCGCGCCGCTCGAACATTATGACCCGGCGCTCGATGCACTTTGGGGCGACGAACACGAAGCTGCGGCCCTGCGGGGATTGAGGGAGTTCCTTGTTGGCGCAGGAGACGGGCGCCGCAATTATCAGGCGCCTGTCAGCTACCGCATCGTTCCCCGCATTCTTGGGCATGCCCATCGTGCGTTGTCCGGTGCGGAACGGGCGGCCACGGTGTCGCTGGCCTCAATATCGGACAATCCGGTCTATGTCCCGCCGGATGAGACGCACCCATTCGGCCGCTGCATCAGCACCGGGGGCTATCACAATGCCATGGCGACGCCGGCCCTGGACGATCTGGCGGCGATTTGGGCCGATATCTGCCTGCTCTGCGACCGCCATGCCTCGAAGCTGCTGAACGGCAGGGTGTCTCTGCTACCGGATCTTTTGATGACCGGGCGGCATTGGGCCGACAGTGACGGTCACGGCAATGTCGGCTACGTGCCGATGGCAATCACCGGCTATCTGGAGCAGGCGAAGCTTTCGGCGCAGCGCACGTTCATCCCGGGAACGGAATCGGCCGGCGCCGGGCAGGACGATGTCGCCACGACGGTTTTCCTCGCATGGACGAAGGAAGCACGCGCCGGCCGTTGCCTCGATGCAGCAATGGCGATGCTGGCGGTGATCGCGTCGCAAGCGCTGCATGTCACCGAGCGCGCCGCTCCTCCGGCGCTTCAGTCGTTCGTGGCTGACATCAGGAGCATTGTGCCGCCTGTCGGTTCCGACCGGGTACTGGGACCGGAACTTGCGAAGCTGGCCGAATGGTTCACCGAGCAGGTCATCGAGGAGTAGGCCGTCATATTGGTGCGGATGAAGGGACTCGAACCCCCACGCCTTTCGGCACTGGAACCTAAATCCAGGGCGTCTACCAATTCCGCCACATCCGCGTCGCCCGGCCAATCTCATGTAGCCATCATTCTGTCAATGTCAGAGCCCACATCAGCATCATTGCCCGGAACGCGAAGATGGTTGAAAATCAGCCGCGCCTGTGACAAAAGGCGTGTCGAATGTGACGGAACGCGACGATCCGCTTCTGCAGAATGTGACAAGAAGTAGGAAAAACAAAGACTTATTCACATTTTGGAGCGTATTGCTGGAGGATTTGAGCCGCGTTTGGCGGACAAATCGCCAAGTCCCGCACCAAAAGCCATTCCCGGCAAGATCATACCGGCAGGTTGCGAACGGCAGGGGCCGTTTGGCGGCCTCATTGGTGGAAACAAAGGTTTTATGATGCAGGTCACCGAAACGCTCAACTCCGGTCTCAAGCGCGAGATCAAAATCACCGTGCCGGCCGGTGACATGGAAGCCAAGCTGATGGCGCGGCTTTCGGACGCCAGGAACAAGGTTCGCATCAACGGCTTCCGCCCCGGCAAGGTGCCGGTGCAGCACCTGCGCAAGGTCTATGGCAAGTCGTTCATGGCCGAAGTGGTCAATGAGATCCTCAATGATTCGACCCGTTCGATCATCACCGGGCGCGGCGAAAAGGCCGCCATGCAGCCCGAAGTGATCATGACCGAGGACGAGAAGGAAGCCGAGAAGATCCTGGCCGGCGGCGCCGATTTCGAGTTTCGCCTGAATTACGAGGTCATTCCGCCGATCGAAATCAAGGATTTCTCCGACATCAAGGTGACGCGCCAGGTGTTCGACGTGCCGGATGAGGAGATCGACGAGCAGGTCAAGCGCGTCGCCGAATCCGCTCGCACCTACGAGCCGAAGACCGGCAAGGCCGCCGAGGGCGACCGCGTGACGATCGACTATGTCGGCAAGATCGACGGCGAAGCCTTCAACGGCGGCGCCGGTACCGATCAGCCGCTGGTGCTCGGCTCGAAGGAATTCATCCCCGGCTTCGAGGATCAGCTGATCGGCGGCAAGGCCGGCGATGAGAAGCAGGTCACGGTCACCTTCCCCGAAAACTATCAGGCGGCGCATCTGGCCGGCAAGGAGGCCACTTTCGACGTGACCGTCAAGGAAGTGTCGAAGCCCGGCGCGCTTGAGATCAACGACGAGATGGCCAAGAATCTCGGCCTGGAGTCGCTGGAGCGCCTGCGTGAGGTGGTGCGCGGTCAGATCGAGAACCAGTTCGGCTCGATAACGCGTCAGAAGATCAAGCGCCAGTTGCTCGACCAGCTCGACGCCGCCTACTCGTTCGAGGCGCCGTCCAAGCTCGTCGAGGCCGAGTTCAACAACATCTGGAACCAGGTCAACCGCGATCTCGAAGCCGCCGGCCGCACCTTCGCCGATGAAGAGACGACGGAAGAAGAAGCGCGTGCCGAGTATATGCGGCTTGCCGAACGCCGCGTGCGCCTCGGCCTTGTTCTCGCCGAAATCGGCGAGAAGGCCGGCGTCACCGTGTCGGACGAGGAATTGCAGCGCGGCCTGCTCGAGCAGGTGCGCCGCTATCCGGCCAACCAGCAGCAGGAAGCCTTCGAGTTCTACCGCAGCAACCCCGAAGCGCTGAACACGCTGCGCGCGCCGATGTTCGAAGAGAAGGTGGTCGACCATCTGCTCGGCCAGATCTCGGTCACCGACGTCAAGGTCAGCAAGGAAGAGCTGCTGGCCGACGACGAGGATACGGAGACGACCAAGGCGAAGCCGGCGAAGAAGGCCGCTGCGAAAAAGGCCGACGCCAAGAAGGCCGACGACGACGCTGAAGAGCCCAAGAAAAAGGCCGCACCGAAGAAGAAGGCCGCCAAGGACGCTGAATAACGTCCCTACTGAATTCCGAAAGGCCGCCTTCTCGAGGCGGCCTTTTTCGTTGTGGCGCAGACGCAACGGATTTCACGCATCTGGCGGTCGGGGTGGCGACAGGAAGCTTTGATCATTATCTGCGCTAAGTTGCGGACCGCCGCGGTTGTTGGAGGCATCGTTGAGACAGTTCCTCGGTATCGGAAGCGTGGTTGCGACGGCGTTCCTGCTTGCGTCGGTCTGCGGCATCGCCCAGGCTGATACGGTTCTCGACAACTGGCGGTTCGACAGTGGCAGCGATGGCCTTGTCACCGCCTCGCTTTACGCCACCAACAAGCTCATCACCGGAGGCGGCGCATTGAGCTACAGCCCGGTATTGACGATCGCCTGCCGGACCGCGGGTGAACCGCGCTGGAGCGAATGGCTGCAACTGAACGATGCCGTCTCCGCCAGCCGAACCATCACCATGTCGGTGACTGTCGACCAATCCAGCAAGGTCAACGAAAGCTGGTCGGTTGGCACGCGCGGCAGGATGCTGGTCCGCGACGGCGTCGACGGCGTCAGGCGACTGGTTGCCGCGAACCGGCTGCTGCTGTCCTGGCGGTTCGGGCTGCTCTCAGGGCGCGGTGAAGCCGATTTCGATCTTGCCGGCCTTGAAGAGGCGGTCGGCCGGATCGCCGCCGCCTGCAACACCAAATTGCCTTGAGCAGATTGTCCGCATTAAACCTTTGCATTGTCGAACTCTACCTGCCGGCCGGGTTCTGTGGTATGTAGGTGCCGCAACTCCATAGGCAGTGGATATCCGTTCTGCCGTACAAGAGCGCATGCTGGCGGACTAAATGTCGGCATGCGCAGGTCAGCCAGGGCAAATTGGCGATCAGGGAGGAATGCCATGCGTGCCATTGTGTTTTTTACCGTCATGTCCGTCGCGACCGTCATTGCCGATCCCTCGCGGGCACAGGATGCCGCGGCGGGTGAGAAGGTCTTCGCCAAATGCAAGGTCTGCCACATCGCGGACAAGGACCAGAACAAGATCGGTCCGTCCTTGAACGGCGTCATCGGCCGAACGGCCGGCACGCATCCGGGGTTCAGCTATTCCAAGGCCATGACCGAGGCTGGAAAATCCGGCGTTAAATGGGACGAAGCCACGCTGGCGACCTACCTTCACGATCCCAAGGCGATGGTCAAAGGAACGAAGATGGCATTTCCCGGCCTCAAAAAGGACGAGGACGTCGCCAATGTCATCGCTTATCTGAAGCAATTCTCCAAATAACCCGGTACTTCCGCCGCATCTTGGTATCGCAAACAGGTCGAGGCAGGCCTCGACCGAAATCCACCGGCAGTGTCGATGGGGAGGGCGGCTCGTTGCAAAAAAAACATTGGCCGGCTAGGCTACCGTTCCCATTGGTGGTCGTCTGAATGTCGACTAGAGAAAGCCGTCTCAAGGATACCGGCGTCCGCCTCTCGGAAGCGACGGCCGGCGACTTCTTTGCGCTTTTGAAACCACGGGTCATGGCGCTCGCCGTTTTTACCGCCTTCGTCGGCCTGATGATGGCGCCCGGTGTGATGAATCCGGTTATCGCCGTAATCGCCATCGGCGCAATTGCGGTTGGAGCAGGGGCCGCCGGCGCGCTCAACATGTGGTATGACGCGGACATAGATGCCTTGATGTCTCGCACGTCAAAGCGGCCGATCCCGTCAGGTCGCGTCACGCCTGGCGAAGCTCTCGGCTTCGGCCTGGTGCTTTCCGCACTGTCGGTCATGACGCTCGGCGTGCTGGTGGGATGGCTTGCCGCATCGCTGCTGGCGTTCACCATCTTTTTCTATGTCGTCATCTATACGATGTGGCTGAAACGTTCGACGCCGCAAAACATCGTCATAGGCGGCGCTGCGGGCGCCCTTCCTCCGGTGATCGGTTGGGCGGCTGCAACCGGCGCGATCGGCATTGATAGCGTCATTCTGTTTCTGATCATTTTCCTCTGGACGCCGCCTCATTTCTGGGCGCTGGCCCTCTTCAAGGTCGGCGATTATGCCGCGGCGGGCATCCCGATGATGCCGAATGTGGCTGGCCAGGCCTCGACCAGAAAACAAATCTTCGCCTATTCGCTGCTTCTTGCGCCAATCGGCGTGCTTCCTTGGGCCTTCGGCTTCGCGAGCGGATATTACGGCATTGTTTCGGCCGCATTGGGCGCGGGTTTCATCTGGCATGCCTGGAAGGTCCTCGTCATCGCCGACAAGGAAATGAAGCCAGCAAAGGCGCTGTTTGCCTATTCGATTATTTATCTTTTCGCGATTTTTGCGGCGCTGCTTGCCGACACCATTGCAATGCGAGCGGTCGTGTCAGCCGGCTACTGACGACTTGTTCCCCGCCTTAGGCCGTGGACTCATAAACGCGCAGCCATCGGCGGATGCACGCGGGCGCATCATCAACCCGCCACGTCCATCATGATAGACACCAATAGCCTGATCTTACTTCCGCTTTCGCGGAGCTACGGCCCGACATAGCTGCATATGCTGTTGGACGCCTCTCGGTCGAAAGCGACCCAAAACCAACAATTGTATGCTAGGCTCGCGAGCCAATCAAAACGGACGGCGGGGGATAGCAAATGTTGGAAACGGACAAGGTGTTTGCTGGCTCGATTCCGGAAAATTACGATCGCTATATGGTGCCGTTGATTTTCGAGCCGTTCGCCGCAGGTCTTGCACAGCGAGCAGCGTCCGTTTCGCCCAGGGCCGTCTTGGAAACCGCCGCGGGCACCGGGGTTGTCACCCGCGCACTGGCGCCAAAACTGTCCCCTGACGCAAGCTATATCGTAACCGACCTCAACCAGCCGATGCTCGACTACGCCGCTTCGCGACAAGCTCCCGACAGTCGCATCAAATGGCGCCAAGCTGATGCTCTGGCGCTACCGTTTGAAAATGCGGCCTTCGATCTCGTTTGTTGTCAGTTCGGCGCGATGTTCTTTCCCAACCGCTCATCTGCCTACCGCGAAGCAAAGCGAGTCCTGAAGCCCGGAGGACACTTTTTATTCAACGTATGGGATCGCATCGAGGAGAATGTATTTGCGGATGATGTGACGAATGCTCTCGCCAAGATTTTTCCGAACGATCCGCCGCGCTTTCTGGCACGCACGCCGCACGGCTACCACGATACGGCACTGATCCGTAGCGAGCTGGAGGACGCAGGCTTCTCCCGTGTGGTGATCGAGACGAGAGCCGAACAAAGCCGTGCATCCTCGCCGCGCCTTCCGGCCGTTGCTTATTGTCAGGGAACTCTTCTTCGAAACGAAATCGAGGCCAGAGGCGCAGGAGAACTGGAGGCCGCAACCGACTATGCCGCATCTGCGATTGCAGACAAACATGGCAGCGGCGAGGTTGCTGCCAAAATTCAGGCACACGTAATCGTGGCTGTGGTCTAGGTGTTGGAATATCCCGTTCCGGCACTTCGCGACATTCCGCTGCTACGCAGCAGTTGCGTTGCTTTCGGACTGAAACGGACATGAACCGAATTTATGAGTACGCGCCCTAGATGCATCTGGATTAATTCAGCGTTCTAGAGTTGCTGCCCGTCCGAGACTTCGGCTCGGCGATTGGAGAAGTCAAGGCCGACTCAAACATCAGGTTGGCAGTGCACAAAATCCCAGCAACAGCAGAACAACGACGCCAAGGCCGAGTATGAGAACTGTCCTTCCATCCATGACCTTCACCTTCGACTTGAAGAGCATATCGAAGAAAAGCCTCCAGAGCTAGTCGGGCCGCCGAGGCCTTCTTACAAGCGCGACAAGTCCCTCGCATGAGAGTATATTGATGATGGTGCAGGTCGCGGTTTCGCGTGGCCAGTCATGCAAAACGGCAGCACCGTAAAACCGCGACCTTACCGGACCTGGTCTGGAGGAATGGTCATGGCAAGCTTTCACGTGATAGCAGGCGCCAGCGAGACGTTGGAACACACCAGAGTTCGAAAAATCGGTGTCTCCGATCTTTTCGATGCGCTCAGGCGTGGCGTCGACGATTTCATGGTCAAGCCATCGCACATCGTTTTTCTCTGCCTGATCTACCCGCTTGCGGGGGTCGTGCTTGCTGTCTGGACATCAGGCAACAACACGCTGCCATTGCTGTTTCCGCTTGTGTCCGGCTTTGCACTAATTGGTCCGTTCGCGGCGATCGGCCTCTATGAGATCAGCCGGCGACGGGAAGCCGGGCTCGACGCCTCGTGGAGGCACGCCTTTGAGGTCAGGAGTTCTCCGGCGCTGCCGGCTATCGCGGCGGTCGGCATCATGCTGCTTGCGATCTTCATCGCCTGGCTTTTGACGGCCCAGATATTTTACCAGACCCTGTTCGGCCCGGCGCCACCGCAATCGCTCTCCAGCTTCATCAGTGAAATATTCGCCACGGGACGCGGCTGGACGCTCATCATCCTGGGTCACGCCATCGGCTTCGTGTTCGCCGCGGTTGTGTTGTGCACCACGGTCGTCGCCTTCCCGTTGTTGCTCGACCGCGATGTCGGCGCCTACGAAGCCATCCACACCTCGGTGCGCGTTGTCCTGGCCAACCCGATCGTGATGGCGGTGTGGGGCCTTATTGTCGCCGTTGCCCTGATCATCGGCTCGCTGCCAGTGTTCGCCGGGTTGGCAGTCGTGCTGCCAATCCTTGGTCATGCCACCTGGCATGTCTATCGGAAGGTTGTGGAATCGCCGACGGCCACCAGACCGGTGAGCTGAAAAAAATCTGCTCTGCCGCACCGGCGAGAGGGCCGGTGCGGGCAGAGTGGGTCGGAGCTTTCAATAGGCCGGGTGGCTGAAGCGGGCCTGGCGCGCGTCTTTTGTCAGGTCGCGGAAATCCTTGCCGCTCACATGAACCAGCGTCCTGTGGTCGCCGCCCTCGAAATAGATTTCGGGAGCGTCGCCGAGACTTTGATCGACGACCACCGGCACATCATAGGCAGCGCCGATCGGCGGGACAGCCCCGACGTCGCAATCGCCGAACAACGAGATCACCTCGTCTTCGGAGGCCAGTCCAAGAGGCTTGTCCATGACATCCTGCAATGTCGCAAGTTCGATCCTATGCGTGCTTGGAACCACGGCCAGCGCATAGCCACGGTCGTGGTGAACGACCACCGATTTGGCCACTATGCTGCCAGGCACATGTGCCGCAATGGCGGATTGTCTGCTTGTCGCCGTGCGGTGATGCTCGACGGTATCGTAGGAAATTCCTTTCCTATCGATGAAGTCCTTCAGTCTGTTTGCGATGGTCATCTTGGGCGCCCCTTGCTGGTGTTCGCGACGCATGTGGAAACGTCGGCATCGCCTGCCGTTTCCGATACCAACAGAAATGGACCAGCTGCAGATTGTTTCAAGGCGAAGGCTCCAGGACCGGACCGCCTGGATCCGGATTGCATGTCAGGGGCCAGCCCCGAAAAATGCCATTCGGGTGAGAAGCGTGTAGTCCGCTTCGAAGACCATCATCGTCACGAACACCAGCACCAGCACCGGCGGCAGGATGATTGCATATGTCAGCGCCAGCCGTTCCCAGGCCATGTGCATGAAGATGGCGACGATCAACCCTGCCTTGAGGATCATGAAGATCAGGATCAGCGACCATCTGAGATAGCCGTGGAGACCGAAATAGTCGACCAGATAGGAGCAGGTGCTGAGGATGAACAGCCATGCCCAGACCACCAGATAGAGCTTGATCGGGTGCTCCTGGTGAACCTCCGCGGGGGTAACGCCGGTCGTCGTCGCATCATGCGTATGGACGCCGTCGAGCGTGTGTTGTCGCAGGCCGTTTGCGGTTGCTTCAGCCATGTTCTGCCTCTCACCAAAGATAGAAAAATGCGAAAATGAACACCCAGACCAGGTCGACGAAATGCCAGTAGAGCCCCATGATTTCGACGTTCTCGTAGCGGCCCCTCCGGCTGGTGAAGAAGCCGGGCCGTCCGACATCGTAATCCCCGCGCCAGACCTTTCGCGCCACGATGATCAGGAAGATGACCCCGATCGTCACATGCGTGCCGTGGAAGCCGGTAATCATGAAGAAGGATGACCCGAACTGTGCAGCGCCCCAGGGATTGCCCCAAGGCCGCACGCCTTCGGTGATCAGCTTGGTCCATTCGAAGGCTTGCATGCCGACGAAGGTCGCGCCGAGTGCTGCGGTCAGAAGCATCAGGACTGCCGTCTTGCGGCGGTTGCGGCGGTAGCCGAAATTCACCGCCATGGCCATCGTTCCGCTGCTCGAGATCAGCACGAAGGTCATGATGGCGATAAGGATCAACGGAATCTCGGAGCCGCCGATGCGCAGGGCAAAGACCTCGCTCGGATTGGGCCACGGCACGCGTGTGGAGATACGCGCGGTCATGTAGGAGAGCAGGAAGCAGCCGAAGATGAAAGTGTCGCTGAGCAGGAAGATCCACATCATGGCCTTGCCCCAGGACACGTTTTTGAACGCGCGCTGATCCGAGGACCAGTCGTCGGCAATGCCTTGCCAGCCTGCCGGCCGCGGCTCCGTTCGGCCGATGTGGGTCAGTGTCGTCTCTGCCATCCGCCCGTTCCTCCTAGGTCAGCAACCCTCGGCAAATGTCGATTAAAGTCGAAGCCCAGCCGGCCAGAAGAGCGAAGATGGCGAGCCAGACGAAAAGCAGGAAATGCCAGTACATGGCGCACAGCTCGACGCTGAGGCGAAGCCGTTGCGGCCGCGCTCCGTTCCAGGCGCCGGCGGTCGTTCTGCCCAGGCCGACCAGCCCTCCCAGTATATGCAGGCCATGCATTCCTGTTAGCAGGTAGAAGAAGCTGTTGGCCGGATTGGAGGCCAGAAAATAGCCATCTGCGCTCAGTTCCCGCCATGCCACAAGCTGTCCAATCAGGAAGGCGAGCGCCGTAAGTCCAGCGGTGGCAAGGCCGAGCCTGACCATGTCCACTTGACCCTTGCGCGCCGCGAGCGAAGCGCACTGCATCGCAATGCTGCTCAAGACCAGTACGCCGGTATTAAGCCAGAGCAGGGGCGGGATGGGCAGCGGCTGCCAGTCCGACAGCGCCATGCGCATGAAATAGGCGCTGGTGAACAGTGCGAACAGGCAGCCGACGACGGCGAGGAAGACGCCGAGCCCGATCTTGGCGGTCGGCAGCGCCGATCCTTCCATACCGACAAAATCCCCGGCCATACCTTGCTCGAGCCATGGCTTGGTCATCAGCCGCTGGTGGGAAAGCCACCAGCCGGCAATACCGGCGATCACGAGCAGGAAGACCAGAATTACGCTCATGCCGGCTCCCTGGAGGGGGCGAACGAGCCCGGAACGTTTTGCGGAATGAAGTCCTCCTTGGCGCCCGGCACGCTGTAGTCATAGGCCCAGCGATAGACGATCGGCAGTTCCTTGCCGAAATTGCCATGGGCCGGAGGTGTTTCGGGCGTCTGCCACTCGAGCGTCGTGGCCCGCCAAGGATTGCCGCCGGCCTCACGGCCATGGCGGATGCTCCAGATCAGATTGAACAGAAACACAATCTGAGCAAAGCCGACGATGAACGCCATGATGCTGATGAACGAGTTCAGGTGGTGCGCCGATTCCGTCATCACCGTCATGTCGGTCAGTTCGTTGTAGCGCCGCGGCACGCCCATCAAGCCGAGATAGTGCATCGGAAAGAAAATCAGGTAGGCGCCAAGGAAAGTGACCCAGAAATGGAACTGGCCCAGTGTTTCGTTCAGCATCCGACCGGTGACCTTCGGATACCAGTGATAGATCGCGCCGAAGATCACGATAATCGGGGCGACGCCCATGACCATATGGAAATGGGCGACGACAAACATCGTGTCCGACAGCGGAACGTCGACGACGACATTGCCGAGGAACAACCCGGTCAACCCGCCATTGACGAAGGTGACGATGAAGGCCAGGGCGAAAAGCATTGGTATGGTGAGATGGATGTCGCCGCGCCACAGCGTCAGCACCCAGTTGTAGACCTTGATGGCTGTTGGAATTGCGATGATCAGTGTCGTGGTGGCGAAGAAAAAGCCGAAATAGGGATGCATGCCGCTGACATACATGTGGTGCGCCCAGACCACGAAGCTCAGCGCGCCGATGCCAACGATGGCCCAGACCATCATGCGGTAGCCGAAGATGTTCTTCCGTGCATGGGTGCTGATCAGGTCGGATACGATGCCGAAGGCCGGAAGCGCGACGATATAGACCTCGGGGTGGCCGAAGAACCAGAACAGATGCTGGAACAGGATCGGGCTGCCGCCACCGTGCTGCAATTGTTCGCCCATCTCGACGATAGCCGGCATGAAGAAGCTGGTGCCGAGCGCGCGGTCGAACAGCATCATCACGCAGGCGACGAACAGCGCCGGGAAGGCGAGCAGCGCCATGACAGTGGCGGTGAAAATACCCCAGACAGTGAGCGGAAGGCGCATCAGCGTCATGCCGCGCGTGCGGCCCTGCAGCACCGTCACGACGTAGTTCAAGCCGCCCATGGTAAAGCCGATGATGAACAGGATCAGCGAGACGAGCATCAGGATGATGCCCCAGTCCTGGCCGCCTGGCGTACCGGTCATGATCGCCTGCGGCGGGTAGAGCGTCCAGCCGGCGCCTGTCGGTCCGCCGGGCGCAAAAAAGCTCGACACCAGGACCAGCACGGCAAGCAGGTAGATCCAGTAGCTCAGCATGTTGACATAGGGAAAGACCATGTCGCGAGCGCCAACCATCAGCGGGATCAGGTAGTTGCCGAAGCCGCCCAGGAAGAGTGCCGTGAGCAGGTAGATCACCATGATCATGCCGTGCATTGTGATGAACTGGTAGTAAGCTTCCGGGGTGATGAAATCGAACGTGCCGGGGAAGCCGAGCTGCAGCCGCATCAGCCAGGACAATACCAGCGCCACCAAGCCGATCGCTGTCGCCGTCGCCGAATACTGGATGGCAATGACCTTGGCGTCCTGCGAGAAAACGTATTTCGTCCACCAGCTGTGCGGGTGGTAGAGTTCCATTTCCGCGACTTCGGCTGGCGGGATGGCATCTGCAGGCGTGATATCAACCATAGGAACACCTCCGTGTCCTTTTCAGCGAGACCCGACGGTTTCGAGCTTTGCCGCAATCTTCGAACCTGACGCCGTTGTCTGGCCCAGCGCCTGGCTTGCCGAGCCCGTCTGCTGGGGCGCCGACAGTTGCGCAAACGTCTGCTGCTGGCCGAGCCACGCCAGATAATCCTCCTGCGTATCGACCATGACCACGCCATGCATCATCGGATGTCCCTGGCCGCAGAGTTCGGCACACAGGACCTGAAAGGTTCCGGTCTTGGTCGGCGTGAACCAGAAATAGGTGACTGAGCCCGGGATCATGTCCATCTTGGCGCGGAATTCCGGCACGTAGAAATCGTGCAGCACATCGATCGAGCGGAGCAGCATCTTGACCGGCTTGCCGACCGGCAGATGCAGATCGGCCGCTTCGACCACGACATCGTCCTGGCCGTTGAGATCGGTGGCGATGACGCCGAGCGGATTTTCAGCGTTGACGTCGCGGGTGTCGGATGTGCCGAGCTTACCGTCCTTACCGGGCAGGCGGAAACTCCATTGCCATTGCTGGCCGACGACTTCGACCTCGGTTGCGTCGCTTGGAACGTTGACGAACCGGCTCCAGACGAACAAGCCGGGAATGAGCAAAGCCGTGACACCGACCGCGGTGACGACTGTCAGCCAGGATTCGAGCCGCCTGTTCTCCGGTTCATATGCCGCCTGATTGCCTTCCCGATGACGGAAGCGGAAGACGCAATAGGCCATGAAAAGAACCACGGCGGCGAAGACGACGCCGGTGATCCAGAAAGTTATGATGATGGTGTTGTCGATATAGTCCCAGTTCGAGGCAATCGGCGTCCACCACCATGGGCTCAGGAAGTGGAACAACACCGAGCCCACGACTATCAGAACGAGTACAAGCGCAACGGCCATGTCCCGTTTCCTCCCGGCGATCCAGGGGGCGCAAAGCCGTCCCGGGAAATACCAAGTGCATCATAGCTCGATTTGCGATGAAAATTCTAGAGCCGGCTGTGGAACGGCAAAAAATACAATTTCTCGGTGCAGGCGGACCTTCGGGTCAGATCAGCGGCAGGCCTTCTTCTAATTTCAACTCAGCCGCCCGGCACTTCCGGCAAACCCTCATCGCGCAAGGCGGGAGCCACGCGGAAAGTCTCGCCACCAGGGTGAAGAACAACGGCACGAAGAATATGCCGAGCAGGGTTGCCGCGATCATGCCGCCCATCACGCCGGTTACGAGAATGCCACGCGTCATTGGCCAGCTTGTGTCACCCGCCACACCGTGTTGCCAACGTCGTCGGCGATGAGCAAGGCCCCGGACTTGTCGACCGCCAGGCCGACGGGCCGGCCGCGCGCCTTGTTGTCCTTGTCCAGGAAATCGGTCACCACGTCCTGCGCGACGCCGCTCGGACGGCCGCCGCTGAATGGTACGAACACCACCTTGTAGCCATTGAAGCGCGTGCGGTTCCAGCTGCCATGCTCGCCAACGAAGGCGCCGCCGCGATATGTCTCGGGCAGGCTGGTTGCCGTATAGAAGGCCAGTCCGAGAGGGGCGACGTGGGAACTCAGCGCATAATCCGGCACGATCGCTTTCGCGACCAGGTCCGGACGCTGGGGCATGACGCGCGGATCGAGATGCTGGCCGTAATAGCTGTATGGCCACCCGTAGAAGCCGCCGTCCTTTACCGACGTGAGGTAATCCGGCACGAGATTGGGGCCGAGCTCGTCGCGCTCGTTGATGACTGCCCAGAGCGCGCCGGTCTCAGGCTCCCAGGTCAGGCCGTTCGGGTTGCGCAATCCGCTTGCGAAAATGCGTGACCGGCCGGTAGCCCTGTCCACCTGCCAGATGGCGGCGCGGTCTTTCTCCGCCTGGATGCCGTTTTCGGCCACGTTGCTGTTCGAGCCTATGCCGACATAGAGCAGAGAGCCGTCAGGGCTTGCCACAAGGCTCTTCGTCCAGTGGTGGTCGATCGGGCCGCCGGGCAGGGCAGTCAGCGGCGTTCCGGGCGCGGTGATCTTGGTGTCACCGGTGGTGTAGGGGTAACGGACGATGGAATCGGTGTTGGCGACGTAAAGATCGCTCCCCACCAGCGCCACGCCGAAGGGCGAGTTGAGGTGGTCGAGGAATACGCTGGTCAGCTCCGGCTTGCCATCGCCGTCGGCGTCACGCAGCAGCGTAATGCGATTGCTTGGGCCGCTGTCGCCGCCCGAGGTGACCCAGGATTCGATCCAGCCCATCACCAAATCCTTGGGCCGTTTGATTGGTTCGCCGCCCGGCGCCTTGGACTCGACCACCAGGACGTCGCCATTGGGAAGCACATAAAGCGAGCGCGGATGCTGCAAGCCGTTGGCAAAAGCCTGGATCTGCAGCCCCTGCGCAACGGTCGGCTTTCCGCCGTTCTTCCATCCGACCACGGAAGCGAGATGCATGGGCGGGAAGAAATATTGGATCGGCTCGGGCAGGTTTGGGTTCGGCCCTATTTGGCTGCCGGGATCTGGGTCGTTGCCGCTGCACGCGGCAAGGGTAATCGCCGCGGTGCAGGTGAGGATAGACGCCGCGATGCGCCCGGCCTGTCTGATGGAGCTTTCTACGCGCGTCAATCCGCCACTCCGACGTGATGCCGGTACACCAGGGACCAGCCCAGCCAGCCAGTGAAGATGAGGATGAGCACGACAACCGCCGAGAGGATCAGGCCGGTTGGAACGACGGAAGTCCATGCATCGCGGGTGTGCACGAGCATATTGATCACGGACAACACCAGCGCAAGCAGATTGCCGAGCACGTGCGGCCAGGCGGGGGGCTGCGCTCTTATCAGCGAATTGGCCAGGAAATCGATCAAGCCTGCGATCGCCGCAAGGCAGCCCATGATCACGCCGACGGTAACCAGCCAAGCGGAGAAATTCGCCCACATCATCTCCGCTGTCCGCCAGTAGGCCAAATCCGTCAGCAGGGTGCCGACGAAGCAGGCGATCGGAAATGGCACCAGCATCGGATGAATGGGATGCCCCGCAATCCTAGCCGTCGAACGCGGATTGTCACCAACCATATGCGCTCCTTTTGCCCCGATCAGACCAACTCAGCATGGTCGCCGCTGCCGCGACACCAGCAGCAGCGCCTATCAACAACGCCCGCAAAGTGCGGGTCGAGACAGCCGATACTTGCTCGGCTGCTAAGCCGCGGACTGCGTCGGCGGGTTCTGGTACATCATCCACAGCTCGATTGCGGCCAGGACGGCGACCAGAATGCCGATTACGACATGCACGGTCATCGCAGTGGTCGCCTGGAATCCAAGCACCCAGGGCGATACGAGTACCCACAGTCCGACGACCAGGTTCACCCACTCTTCCCAGACGGCAAATGCCGCGAGGGCGGCAACCGAAAGCACGACGATCAAGATTCCGCTGCCGAGGGCGTTCTGCGTCGGTGGGCCTGCCGCAAAGGCGAAGATCCAAGGAGAAAAGAACAGAATTGCCCCAAGGATCAGGTTGGCTACGTCACAGAGCCTAGCGTTTGTCCACTGGTTCATGGCATCCTCCATAGAGAGAGCGTTTGTGGCTCCCGAGTTCGGCAAGGTGCCTGAGGTTCGGCGAAATGCGCCCGAAGCCGCCCACTCCGCGTCGCGCCAATGCCCTTACCCGGCCGGACCTCCGTATCTGGCGGAACTCCGGTCAAATCCGGCTATCTAACTGAATTCCAGGCTTTATGTTCCACTCGAGACCAGCATGCTGGATCACTTGACGGTGATCGATCAAATCCAAAGGTGCCGTGCCACTGGTCAGGGCAGCGGGACAGCGGCGCGGGCAGCTCATTCTTTTCTCGAGCCGATGAAACATTTGTCATGGATCGCAGCTCTTAGGCCCCGAGGGTTGAGGCCAACCTGACTGCGCAGGACGAGCACGAACGGCACAATTATAGGCTTGGGACAAAATAAGTTGGCAACGGGAAGCTCTTGCTCGTCTTGGTTGCCGCCGAAGCGTGTTTGAGAGACGACCGGTCCGGATTGACGCGCGATACTTTCGCTGCAAAGGTATCTTAACGACTTGTTTACCATGCGTCAGTCCGGGCTGGGAGTGGGGGGAATTTGGAACCGTTTCTGGGTGCGAACCGCCTTAATTGGGATGATCGGGCCGAACTGCACTCGACCGACACAACGGGCAGCTACCACATCGAGAATGTGCTGGCAGGCGGATCCAATCTCTATGAGCTGGAAACGCGCGAGGTCGGCGATATTGCCGGCAAGGATATCGTCCACCTGCAGTGTCACATCGGCCTTGACACAATCAGCTTGAAGAATCTTGGTGCGGGCAGCGTGACCGGCCTCGACTTTTCACCCGCGGCGATCGCGGCGGCGCGGGATTTCGCTGCGAAGGCAGGCACCGACGTGCGTTTCGTGGAAGCGCCACTGTTCGAGGCGGTCGAAGCTCTGGGCCGGACCTTTGACATCGCTTACGTTACCTGGGGTTCGGTAAACTGGCTGGACGACGTGTTCCGTTGGGCGCGGGTGGTTGCCGATCTCCTGCGACCCGGCGGCCGGCTCTACATGGCAGAGGGCCATCCATTGATGTTTCAGTGCAATCGAAAGGCCGCGGCTCTGGAGTTGAAGCACGACTGGCGAACGCCGATAGCTCGGCCGCTCGCCTGGAACGAGGAACTGACCTACACCGGCGATGACCGCATCTTGAAGCATCCTCGCTATTATGAGTGGATCCACCCGATCAGTGACGTGGTGAACGCGCTGATTTCAGCTGGTCTGACGCTCGATTTTCTCAATGAGCATGACACGGTTTCGTGGCAGCACTTTTCATTTGCAGTGCGGGCCGGCAAGGATATGTACGGCCTGCCAGAGAACTCTCCCAAGATACCGATGGCCTATTCCATTGGCGCGACGAAGCGGAGCGTCGGCAAGATACCATATCTTGTGTCTCACAAGTCGATTGAGGGCCACTAGCCCAAGGTCAATGCTCTTGACGTACTCGGGTCGGAGCATCGAGGTGTGCAATGGCGCTCGTGTCTACGGTCTTCCGAGCAAGGCTGATCTCGTTTCATGTTGGTCCGCTTCATGCAGCCTGCCTTCAACATCGCGCGGGCGGTGGTGTCGATGTCGACATAACAGCCGGCGTCAGCCGTCGGAAATGCGAAATTTTTCAGGAGTGTGAAGGTCAAATTAAACATTGAACGCTAATATTCCTCATCGGATCGACCCGAGAACCTGAAATGGCAATTGAGGAATCGCCTATTGGCTTTTTTCCGCGCTAGGTTCGGCGGCATTAAGGAGGCCGTCTTTTCGTCGGCAAATATTCCGGCGGCGATCGCGTTTGTCGTCATCCTTATCAGCGCAGCGTTCGCGGAGCACCAGAACAAGATCGTCTCGGACCAGGCCGTCCGTGCGGACGTGCTGACCAAGGTCAACCTCATCCGCGCCAAGCTCGAAGGCAATATCAACGGAAACCTTCAACTCGTGCATGGACTGGTCGCTGCGGTCGTAACTGAGCCCTATATGGGACAGCAACGCTTCGCTTCGCTGGCGAGTAATCTGTTTGGCGCGGACTCGCAATTGAACAATATTGCCGGCGCGCCCGATCTGGTCGTTTCCCTGATGTACCCGATGGAGGGTAACGAGCAGGCGATGGGCCTCGATTACCGCAAGAACGAGCGGCAGCGTGCGGCTGCGCTAAGGGCGCGAGACGAACGCAAGCTGGTGCTTGCCGGTCCCGTCGATCTGAAGCAGGGAGGACAAGGCTTTATCGGTCGCTTTCCGGTTTTCGTGCGGAGCGCGGGCAATACGGAAAGGTTCTGGGGCATCATTTCCGCCGTTGTCGACGTGCAGCGTCTCTATCGGGCGAGCGGGCTGCTTGACGACGATCTCGGGATTGACATAGCGCTGATCGGCAGGGACGCTCTCGGCCAAAATGGAGACCAATTCTACGGCAATGAGCGGATCGGCAAAAGCGATCCGGTGACGGCCGACGTTTTGCTCCCGTCCGGTTCGTGGCAGATCGCGGCCATTCCCAAAAATGGCTGGCCTTCGACGCCAAGTAACGCATGGTTGTTGCGCGCGATCATGGCGACGGCCGGGGCCTTGGTTGTGTTCCCCTTCCTGGTCACAGGTCGCCTGATCGGCGAAAGACAGCGCAATTATGCGGAATTGCGTCGATTGTCACGACGCCTGGAACTCGCTCTGGAAGCCTCGGCTATTGGGGTTTGGGAACACGATCTCGCGACCAACGACCTTACGTGGGATGATCGCGTAAATGAGATATATGGCAAATCAACCGGGGAGCACCGGGGCTACATAGACTGGGCGGGTGCAATCCACCCAGATGATTTGGCTACCGCCAACGCAGATTTCGACAGCGCGGTGGCCAGCGGACGACCATATTTGTCGGAGTACCGGATTGTGCGTCCGGATGGCGAGGTCCGTCATGTCCGGTCCAAGGCGATCGTTTACCGGGTCGCAAACAACACTCCAAAAATGATCGGCGCGGAATGGGACGTTACAGCCGATGTCCTGCTGAACCAGGATCTGCTTCGCGCAAAACAGCTGTCCGAGTCGAAAAATGCAGAACTCGAGTCGGCCAAAGCGCGCATAGA
Source organism: Mesorhizobium sp. M0244 (assembly GCF_040321795.1). Classification (NCBI taxonomy): domain Bacteria; kingdom Pseudomonadati; phylum Pseudomonadota; class Alphaproteobacteria; order Hyphomicrobiales; family Phyllobacteriaceae; genus Mesorhizobium; species Mesorhizobium sp. M0244. Next base: position 31,508 of record NZ_JAMYSE010000026.1, read on the forward strand.
GCACATCGCGCTTCATGACTCGTTGACCGGCTTGCCCAACCGGCGTTACCTCGACCAGGTACTGGAAGATTACGCGGCAAACGCCAGGCGCTCAGGCGGGCATGCGGCACTGCTTCACATCGATCTGGATCGGTTCAAGCACATCAATGATACGCTGGGCCACGCCGCCGGTGACGCAATGTTGGTTCACGCGTCAACAGTCCTCAGATCGAAGGTCGGCGACGAGGGATTCGTCGCCCGCATCGGAGGAGACGAATTCATCGTTCTGTGCGTGGTGCGCGACGATACCAAGCAACTGGCGCTGCTCGCTGACCGCGTCATCAGCCAGATGCGCGAACCGGTCTACTACCAGGGCCATCGATGCCGTTTTGGTGTCAGCGTGGGAATCGCAGTCGACAACGGAAAAAATATCGAAGCCAAACACCTGCTGGTAAACGCCGATATCGCGCTTTACCGAGCAAAGAGGCGTGGGCGCAATCGATACGAATTCTTCACCGACGCGATGCAAAGCGAAATCGTCGATACAAAGCGGATTGCCGACGAAATTCTCGGCGGCCTTGAGCGCAACGAGTTCATCCCCTTCTACCAGCCCCAATTTGACGCAAAGACGCTCGAAATCGTTGGGGTTGAGGCGCTGGCGAGGTGGAGACATCCAGAAAAGGGTATTTTGGCGCCCGATGTCTTCCTGAGAATTGCGGAAGAACTGAATGTGGTATCGATCATCGACCAAGCCATATTGAAGCAGTCGCTTTTGGACTTCAAAGAATGGTCCGATGCTGGACTCCACATTCCGCGGGTATCGGTCAATGTTTCGGCGCGACGCCTTCAAGATGAGGAGCTCATCAAGAGCTTGCGAGAACAAAATATCAAAAAAGGGACAGTTTCATTCGAGCTTGTTGAGTCAATTTTCCTGGACGAAAACGACGACCTTGTCACCTGGAATATCGAGCAGATAAAAGAACTCGGGATTGACATCGAAATAGATGATTTTGGCACCGGTTACGCTTCGATAGTCAGTTTGCTCAAGTTGCAGCCTCGCCGGCTAAAGATAGATCGGCAGCTGGTCACCCCAATCGTCAAATCGCCGCAAAGAAGGCAGGTTGTCTCGTCAATCATTGACATCGGCAAGTCCTTGGGTATCGAGGTCGTGGCGGAAGGTGTCGAGACGATGCAGCACGCACGGATACTCAAAGGCCTGGGCTGCGACATGTTGCAGGGTTATGCCTTCGGCTACGCGCTCGATTCCGACGGACTAAAGGCCTTTGTTCGATCCCGGCGGCTGCGCACAGCCAGCTGAGCGTGAGTCCCCGCATTTACCGGCGCGATCGGCGTTGAGCGTCGCATCAATATGCGCGTGGCAGGCCAGGCCGGTAACAACAACCCTCAAATAATCAAATAAGCAGCAGGCCCTTCATGCTGGAATGGCCTTTCCTGCCGATGATGATGTGATCGTGAACGGCAATGCCAAGCGGTTTGGCCGTCTCGATGATCAGCTTGGTCATCTCGATGTCGGCGCGCGACGGCGTCGGATCGCCCGATGGATGGTTGTGAGCTAGAATAATCGCCGTCGCCGAGAGCTCCAAGGCGCGCCTGACCACCTCGCGCGGATAGACCGGCGTGTGGTCAACGGTGCCGACCTGCTGCACTTCGTCGGCGATCAGTGCGTTCTTCTTGTCGAGGAACAGGATGCGGATGTGTTTCCCTCCTTTCGTTTCCTTCTTCTTTTCAATGGCTTGCGGAAGACGTCCCTCAAACGTCCCCCGCGCGTCCCCTATCAGGGATTCTTGTTTCGTTTCGCCAGACGCAGCTGAGCAACGCGGCTCGTCTGTTCGATGGTGCCGCGGTTGTACCGAGCACTAGTCTGCCGGTTCTTGTGGCCCGCCGATTTCATGACGTCGGTTTCGGTCGCGCCAAGATCGTAAGCCTCAGTGATGGCTCCGGCTCGTGCGTCCATATTCCATACATGCCGTGGCAAGCCAGCCTTGTCCGCTATCTTGCGCCAACGCTCAGTGAACTTGCGATGCTTGTAGGGCTCGCCGGTCGTCTCAGCCAAGATCATCGGCCCGACGCGCTTCTCTAGCGGCACGCGAGCGACTTCTTCCAACACCATCGGGTGGAGTTTGAGGTCGTGCTCGACTGCAAAACCTGTTTTCGTATGCGTTTTGCGCAAGACCATGTCGGCGCCAATGTCCGACCAGACCATTCCGTTGGCCCATCGTGTATCGCGATGAAGTATTCCGCCCTTAGCGTCTTGAACCGGCTCCCACTCACCGATCACGTCCTTCTGGCGCATGGTCAGTTCGAACTGCAAAACGGTGGCTAGGGCGATCGACGGCCAGCCCTCAGCATGGGCGGTCTTGCGAATGGCTTCGACATGTTCGGCAGTCATGACCGATTTGCGGGCAGGTGGCGTCGAGAAACGGATCTTCGACAAGATGGTGTCTGCGCGGAAGCAGTCGTCATAACCCAGCGTCACACCGTAGCTAATCAACTGCCGCACGGCATCCATGCAGTGTTTCGCGCGCCACGGCCGGGGAGGGGGATTGGATTCTTTCTCTGTCGGCTCTTTCGGTTCGCCCCATTGCCTGTGCCAGCGCTTGAAATCGGGTCCGAGGAGTTTTCCAACATGGCGCGAGCCGACTGTGCTCTCGATGATGACGAGGCACTTGGTGACATTCTCCCGGCTGTTCCATTTCATCGATCGGTATGGAGAGTCTTCGTTCGTCTGGAAAAGGCGTGACAGGCTCGTCAACGAGCCGTCAAAGCTGGGGGCGCCGTGACTCTCGTGCGTCGCCCATTCGAGCATTTGAGCCTGAAGGAGGTGGCAGCGGGCCGACAGATGCTCCCGACCTTCTGCGGTTTCCGGATAGTGAAGACGAATGCTTGAGGGGCGGAACCCGCGCCTTGCTAGGTCCCCGCGGGCTTCCCAATATTCACGGACGGTGCCGTCCTTGTTACGCTTTCGCTTGAGGCCAGGAAAATCGCTCACGACCAGTTCTCCACGCCGTCAACGGATGTCGGAAGGTGAGATTGGTGGAGACCGTGTCGTCTGTCCAGAAACGCGCGCACGGCAGGCCAATAGCGATAGCCAGTAATGGGATCGACGCGGGGCAAGCCTTCGCGCTCCCACACTGCGGCAACGGCTGCCCATTGCACCTTGGATTTGGCCCCTAGCACGCGCTGCGCGATCGTTGCCTCGGAGAGATATAGGGGCGTATTGTCATTTGCAGCGGTGCGGCTCATGCGGTTCTCCTCGGCGGACGTGTGGGCGGTAGAAAGAACCCCGCACTGGGCGGGGCTTTGTCGTAGGTCGCGCAAGGCGGTCAATGCGCGCGGTAACTCCAAGTCCCCGCAACGTAGTCGGGACCCATGGCGTTAGCGGCTTCGGTCGCCGTCTCGAGGTCGGCCGCCTTTCCGATCCATTCAACTGGGATGCCACGTTCATTCACCCTCGACACGCTGTACACGTGTCTCATTCTGCTGCTGTCGTTAACTGTCTGCCCGCGCATCTGATTCTCCTCGTTGCGTTACGGCTATCAACCGAATATGTTGATACGCCTGACGCAAACCTGCGTCAACAGAAAATGTTGATAACCATGACGCCCTTGCAATGCCGTGCCGCCCGCGCCCTTCTTGACTGGACGCAACCGAAGTTAGCCGATGCGGCTAAGCTTGGTCTGTCCACAATTGTCGATTTCGAGAAGCAGCGCAGGGGGACGATATCCGATGACGCCAAGGCCGCCATCCGTACCGCACTCGAGGCCGCCGGCATCGAGTTCATCAATGGCACGGGCGTGAAACTGGCCAAATAAAAAGCGCGCCCCTATTATCAAATTCAGGGCGCGCTCTGGCCTCGAAGCGTCGAAGCTGATCTTGCCGAAACCAGCACGTCCGCTCCGAGATGCCATGTGCAAGATAGATCGTTTGTCCCCTAGCAGCAACTAGACTTCCTCCGTTGCCCGTGCACATTTGCTGCGCAGGGGAACGGGGGGAATCATGAAGAATAAATTTGCGGCGCTGTCAGCGGCTCTGATGCTGACGGGGTGTGGAAGCGTTTCGGTGCCTGCATCCGGCAGCACATCAAATGGCGAAAAGTTCTACGGACAGGCAACGGCTTCTCTTTCCGAAGGAAAATTCGTCGTCACCAATCAATCCGGAGTGCTTTGCACAGGCAAGTACGATCAGTTTTCCACGGCGAGGCAACTCACTGTTGAATTCACTTGTACGGATGGCCGAAAAGGCACAATTCACATTTTGAGAAATCCCGACCTGATGGGCGGCGCGGGGACGGGAACATTTAGCGACGGCACGACTGCGACGTTCAAGTTCGGCAAAGATAGCGGAGCTTGAGCTATGAAGGTCCATCTCACCACCGCCATCGTGGCCGTTGTGGCGCTTGCCGGATGCACAACAACACCTGCCGACTATGCCACGACGCTCTCTCAACAAGATCCAAAATGGGACTCGCCGGACTGCAAGCAGATTCGCCTTGCGGCTCTCGGCTATGACGACAAGGTAGGAGAGCGGATGGCCATCGGCGTGGCGTCTGGTCTCTTACTCGGCCCGTTCGGGTTACCGCTCGCCGCATCGGCTGACGCCAACCAAGAAAAGCAACGTAAGCTGTTCGCACGTGAGATGCACATGCGATGTTCGAGCCTACCACTTCCGAAGGAGCTACATCTCAATCCAAGCAGTCAAGACGGCGGCAAGAAGGCGAATTACCCTTGATGACCGCCGCTTATCCACGCGACATCGGTACCACTCAAACGAATGGCAATTTTCTGTCTGAATGCGTTTAGGGTCCATGCTCGGAGACCACGCATAGGTATCGCGCGGGAGGCAGGTGACTCCCCGTTTCAAGGCATCGAGATGCTACGAGCACTGAAAAGTCAGTTCCTTAGACCTAAAGATCGGGCGATCTGCCAGCGGGTTGTCGACCAGGTAACCGCGGACGCCAAATGGTACAGCACCCCGATAGACGGTCAGATTCTGGCCTTGACCACGCTGAATCTCTTTCAATCAGGGGTCGTAAACGAAACGAATTTGCTGGCACATGTTCGCGCGCGGCGCCACGACTTCACTAAACTGACAGGCTAGCTCTTCACCTTCGGCGTGATCTCTTCGATCTTGGCGCCGGCCCCCGATCTAGCGCGCGTCCGGCAAGTTGCTTGGACCTCTCCTGCAAAGATACTTTGGTGCAGATTAATTAAGGGAGGGCTAAAATGAAATCTGCAATTCTGGCCGTATTGGCGGCTTTGACCTTGGCTTTTGCGACCAGCGCCTATGCACACAGCGGCGGCACCGACAGCAATGGTTGCCACAAGAACCACAAGACAGGCGACTACCACTGCCACTGACTATGCGGCCCTCTGAATGACCCGCCTATCTGTTGCGGAAGAGCTTTGAAAGCGCCGCCGACCGCATTCACTTCCCTCCTCGTCATGACGAACAGTGTTCGTTCGAATGATGCTATCCCGTTGCCTTGGGCGCAAGTTTTTGGTCAGCCAGCACAGCGCCTCCTCTTAAGCTTGCTGGTGGTCAAGGCCCGCGATGAAACGGCCAATCAAATACGACCCCAAGCGCCACGTGCGCTATGATCCGGACCTGCTGCCCCGCACGGGGCACAGGTACAAGCCAGCCAAACCGGCCCACGATGCCGTATGGTGGCCCAATGTCATCTCGGCAATTGCTATTGGCGGTTTCTTCCTCACGTTCATCTGGAGCTAAGACAATGCTACCTTTGTGCAGGCAGATGGCTCTCAGGCAGGCCGTGCTCAGCCTTTTGTGCAAGAAGTTCGTACCGCGGGTGCTCATTCCGTAGTTCCTTCGTCCCTGAAATCCTGCAACGACGCGTGCCGCAAGTCGTCCTCGCCGCGCAGATGCTTCACACGGCCAATGACTGGCGGCTGGAGAGTTTCCCGACGCTTGCGCAGGCCCAGGGCGCTGCAAGCCCGACCTCGCTTGCGGCGGAGGTCGCAGGCAAGGTCTGGCTGTTCACGCTCGGACCGAAGGATGGCTCCACGCCCGACGGAACCAAGGTCGTCGAGATCGGGCCCCTTCCGCCGATCAGCGCGAGCGAGGGATGGACGAGAATATCCGAAACGCCTGGGCTGCGCTCAAGCTGGTTCGCATGGCCATTGAAGAGACCTGCCCGGCCGGCGTGCTGCCGAGCGAGGAAGCCGTCCTTCTGCTCTATGGCCCGGAACTATCCATGAGGGCGAGGCCCTCGCCAAGGCGATCATTGAAACCGTCGAGAGGCTTATATGCCAAGATGGTGAGATAGCCGGCGAGTAGCAGCGCGGCAGTGATCACATCCGGTATCCGGCAGCTTCGAAAGCGAGCAACACCAACACGCAAGCCGCCAAGAGAGCAAACAACGATCCGACGAAAACGACTCGGTATGCAATCCTGCGACCCGTGCCGTCGCGAGTCAGTGTCGGGTACACTTTCTGGGCGATGATATTCGCGCCGACGTTTAGTAGGACGATAAAAAGAATCGCTGCGAGCCATCCGCCCCAGTTGCGCATATGATTCCCCTCCCCAATGAGGTGAACAGCAAAGCACTACGAGTCGATGGACGCAACATGGCTCACTCCTCCTCCCAAAAATCCTGCAGCGATGCATGCCGCAGGTCTTCCTCGCCTCTCAGGTACTTGATGCGGACCTTGATTCCCGGCTTCACCCACTGCGTTGAAGGCCGCTTGGCATGCCATTCGGCGGCGGGCCAGCATGCTCTTGCACCGCTTCCACAGTCGCTCGCGCATCTCGCGATTGACGCTGACGAAAGCGCTGCCGACATATTTTCGCGTGCCGGGATCGGCCATCAGGGCGAATGCCGGTTTGCCTTGCTCGCGCTCGATGCCGAGCAGTTCGAACTCGCCAATTGCGTAGCACTTGGCCTTCAGCCAGTTGGTGGTCGGGCCGCTGATGTATCTACTGTCAATCCGGTTCGACAACATCCCCTCGAGACCAGCTTGGTCGACGAGGTGATATATGGCGTTTGCCTCGCCCGGCAGCGCCTGGCTGAACTGGGTGCGGATATCGGGCGGGATGATGCCGGCGAGGAGATATCGACGCTCTTCCAGCGCCATCTCTCGCAGATCAAGGCCGTTGAGGTGCAGCAGGTCGAAGGCGACGAAGTAGAGGTCATGCTGGCGCCGCGTGATCGCCTTGCGCAGCTGGGCAAAGTCCGACAGGCCCTTGTCATTGAGCACGATGATTTCGCCGTCGATGATTGCGTTCTCGACGTCTAGCGTTTTGGCAGTCGCGGCGAGGTCGCGGTATTTCGAGGTCCAGTCAAGGCCGCGGCGGGTGAAGATGCGTACGTTGCCGGCGTCGATGATGATCTGTGAGCGGTAGCCGTCGAACTTGACTTCGTGAGTCCATCCGGCGCCCTCGGGCGGCTTGGCGACGAGCTTAGGTTCCATCGGCGGGATAAAGGCCAGCCCTTCGGCCATACAAACTCCACGCAACCAACCCGATTCAATAAAATTTGAACGATTCGGTTCCGTGAGCGCAAAGCTCGCGTCTCTGGATGGAGGAGACGCGGGCCGGATCGGAGACACTACCGATCTTTGCAGCAATCGTATGAGGGAGGGGCTTGCTGCGCGTACCGAATCGTCCCCTCGCGCCGTGTTCCAGCTTGACGCAAAAAAGTCCCGCCGCACTGCCAGAACGGCGGGACCGATCAAGCGCTTTGCACCAGGCGGGGGGATGCAGGGGGGTGGGCTTTGCCGAGTGAGCGCAGACCGTAAGCGACCCTAAGCGCAACAGCGGCAACGCGTCTACCAACCGCCGGTTGGAAGCCGCTAATTCAGCGCTGGCGGTAGGCCGAGCCTGAAACCTTTCAAGGCGGCGGCGATGCCCATCATCACGGACTGGTCGGGATAACCGAGAAGGCGATGCGTACCCGGCTCGTCGCCACAAACGCAGCGGATCGGCACAACCTGGTAGTCGTCTTGGAACGGCACGCCGTCACCGTTTGCGAGAAAATCATATTCCGGGAAGCAGCCCTTCAGGAATGCTTCGACCTCGCGCAACACCGCCTCGGACCGAGCTCCTGAGGGCGGCGCGATGACGAAACTATCGACCTCATCGCCTGCCGGGATGCCGGAACTATCGATTGCAGTAATCATCCGAATTGGAAGCCGGCAACCGCAGCAACGTGGCGGCTCAGCGACGCCTTCGGTGAATGAACACTCAGCGACGCCCGCCGCCAATATGGCGACGAGCACACTTAGGGCGCTACCACGATTGGCGGCTGTACCAGTCGTCGACATCGGAGCGGACCTTGTCCTTTTCGATGCCGTAGCGTTCCTGAATTTTGCCTTCGAGCTGGTCGCGCTTGCCGGCAATTCGGTCAAGATCGTCATCAGTGAGCTTGCCCCACTGTTCCTTAACCTTGCCTTTGACCTGCTTCCAGTTTCCTTCAACGCGGTTCCAGTCCATGGTTTTTCTCCATAAAGCGGGGATCGCCTAATTAGGAAACGATCGACGCCGGTTTTGGTTCTCGGAAGCGAAAGGCCTCCCGATGCCGCAGAGCCGGGTCATGAACCGTTTGCACCCACGCCTGAGTGCAAGAAAGCCCGCCGGACCTTCCGGCACGGCGGGCTTCGCGTGAAGAGTTCGAGTCAGTCGTAGACCTTCACAATCTTGCGCGTACCCGGATCGACCAAGACGGTTCGTCCGTCAACGATCACGTAGCGGTACTGAACGTCTGGCACCTCGTAAAGCTCAACAGTATCAGGCAGAGCCGTGCCGATGTTGAGCTCCACGCCCGGAAGGCTCAAGGATGCCATCGGCTTCTTTTTCACGTACTCTCGAATCACAGTATCCTGCTCAGGCTGAATGATGACGTCCTGAGCGGCGGCGGCGCTGACACCAACTAGCAAAAGGATACCTGCCGCAGCCGATGAAAGTTGCTTTCGCATTTTAACCTCCAAGCAAGTTTCCGCTGCGGTGCTTGATTGCTGCCGCGACGGGTTGCTTACCTTGAACGGTGCGGAGCAATTCTTGTTCCACTGGCAGTTTGCGCGAACCCAACACACACGCGCCAGCTCAAGGCTTGGTTTTTTCCTGAGGAGGCGCGCTTGGATCAGGACAATCAGGATGTGGCAATTTTTCACAGGGAGAGGGCCGGTCGCCAACGCCGCCATAGTGTTTCACGAGATGGGCGAAACCGTAGGCGAAGGCGAAAAGAAGCGCTAAAACAACCGCTATTCGGACGGCCATGGGGTATTGTACCAGGATCCCGCTCAGGAAGGGCGCGGATCACTTCCCTCGCGCAATTTCCTTCGCGAGATCGCCGATTTCGCGACGCCGTCGCTGATCTCGTCTACCAACCGGTGGTTGGAAGCCTCTAGTTGAGCGTCGGCAGCCGCCCCATTCAGCGCCGCGGCAATGCCCCATCACAGATTGCTCGGGGGAGTCGAGCATCCGCAGCGTGCCCAGTTCGTCGCCCAAATGCAGCGGATTGGCACAATTTGGTAGTCGCCTTCGGAAGGCGTCGACTCCGACGGCCGCGCCAGCCATTCCTGCGGCCGTTGTCGCGGCTGCTGCGTTGGCCAAGCTCGGCAGGTATAAGTTGACGTTGCCGGTCAGTACGTGAGGTCGCGACCGCCGAAACGGGCGGTTACAGAGTTGAGGGTCATTGGTGGGTTCCTAAAAATTAAAAGGCCGCATCGAGAGCGGCCGAGATGAAGGCAGAAAACTAAGTCTGATCTATCTGACGATCGGACCAGTGGCCGAAACCGGACCTACGTAGGCCGTGCAGCCCTCAATTTCGATCTTCCATTCGGCCGCCGGATCGCGGTTGACGATCTGCGGGACTCGCCAAGCTTTGGGCTCAAGCGAGAATGCGAAGCGACTGTTCCCGCAAGCGACGGCCACTGAGTACTTATCCTTTCGCGCTGTAGATGGAGCCGTGAAGTCAAAATGAACTTGGCCATCTCGCGTATACAGCTCAGTAATGTAGCTGCCACGGCGCAGAAATAATGCGCCACCCTTCTCAACTGCAAACCGAATGTCGGAAACGTCCGAAGCCCGGAGTAGGTGTCTAAGCATCCTCTCTTCATGGATTGTCCGGCAGACAACCGCCTTCAGGTGCGCCAGTGAGAGTTCATTCCTAACTACAACTTCGGCCATCCGAGCATCATGAATCGTCTGCTTCATTTCTGGCGAGACGCCAGAGTCATGATAAATATACTGAAAATTAAGCAGGTTGAAGTTGTTGTCCCCCTGTAATGGCGCAAGCGCCTGTGATGCAAAATTTCCAGATACGAAGTAGCTTTCATTGAGAGTTAATACGGATGTCAAATCGAACACTAGCATCACAGGGATCGCCATGTGGGGATTTATCCGATATGGATCGATGGATGATTTGATGCCTTCGGTTTTAAAGTGAAAACTATTCTTTGGCCGAAAATAGAGCCTAACAAATTCATGTGCAGATGGGTTATTCCACAGGGCGCCCTGGTTAGCTACATCGCAAAGGACAACCGGCACGTTCTGCCGACAAACGACCCGGCGCTGCCGCACTATTTCCGCCGCGGTTTCGATCTGACAGGCATGAAATAGGCAGCTAACCCACCCGTTACGCGAAGGGTAGCGCGCAAGCTCTTCACTCCACTCGGTGATGTGACGTTCAGCTCGCGCTATTGAAATAGCCATTCCTGGCTATCCCTGGAGGTGGACGCGCTTGAATAGGGGCTCTTCTGATCCCTATCGATGAAAAGTGCCTCGGCGCGATTTGATCCTGCTTGGCCAGCCTTGATTTTAACGCTGCGGACATAGGGCAATTCTGCTAAGATCGGAAACAGGTAACCCTTCAACCGCCGGGATTTCTCATCCGAAAAATTTTCAAACGACAGCAGTCGCTCGCGAAGGCGTACCCACGCAGCCTCGAGCAAATCTTGGTCGATGCGCTCCCTTTTTCCAGTCTCGTGCTGAACCATCACGGAATTGTCTGCCAACAGCTCAGCACTAAAATGGCTGTCACGGGAAGTCGAAAATTTGCGGCCCTTCGTAAGCTTTCCGATGTCCTTTGAAAACGCGGTAAAGTCTTGGGGGACGCTCGCAGGGGCTCTGTGTTCGGCGACGAAATCCGCCGCCACTTGGACATCATGGATATATATCGGAATGTCTACCCTAGATAGGTAGTCCTCCATGATGGGACGAACTTCGCTCCATTCGAGATTGCCGTTGCCGCACCCGAGTGGAGGAAAAGACGCCGAGCTGATGCTTAGCGCCTTATATGAATCCACGAATTTGGCCAAGCCTTGCTGGATGTACTCGATCTTCGAGGGAAGCTTCCACGTCGTCTTGGTGGGGAAATTTAAGACCCATCTGGTATCTGAACGCCAAAGATGGATTTGACCGACGTTGAGTGCCCTCTGATCGCAGAGTTCACGGTATTCAGAATACATCCGCGGATAGCGGCTCTTGAACTCCTTTGCTATACCCTTGCCCATGACTCCCACCGTGTTCACGGTGTTTACCAGCGTTTGAGCCGGCGACTCAAAAACGCTACTCTCCAAATATGTGATCATGTGTATCCTCGGCTAGCATGCTAGCGGAACATTAGGAGAACATCGTGGCGATGAATAGCACGATTCTCGCATGTTGTCGCTTCTGTCTTTGGCGTGGTTAAGGCCTGGTTCAAAGAAAACTCTGCCGCGCAGCAGTCGGGCTCGTCAACCATACCCTCAACATTTCAATTGGAATTATGTGCGCAATGGGGGCGAACCGGTAGTTTCACTGAACGCCGCCAAGTCCATCATGACCCCCGTGGGGGGTGCTTCACGACGTCAGTGTTCAGCCGCCAAAAACCGTCTCGGCAATCGCGCACGCGACGCCGCAGGTTTTGCAGGTTATTTTGCGCTGCCACCTCGCGCGCTTGCGCGCACGCGAGGGAATTCCTGTAAAAGCGATAACGTTAGGCTTGGCAGCCGGTATGGGGCTGATGGGCTACAGATCGTGACCCACCCCACCAGGGGTGGTTGCCGTTCTAGGTCGACCGCCGCAAGGGCCGGCTCGGTACGAAAATTGTTGCATCCGCAAAACTCGAAATTTGGATACAGTTCAATGGAGTTCTTAGATGCCTCGCATCCGGTGCATCGCCTCAGCCTTGCGCCTGAGGCGTTCGAGGGCGGCGCTCTGGTTGCCCGCCTTGCGGTGGGCATCTAGCGACCTCAATGCAGCCGTCGTGTCCTCATAGGCTGGCATGCCAACGATGCTGATCTCGAGTAGTTCGGCCTCGATGATGGTTCGCAACGGCACCGGCCCGTTGTCATCCCATGCCTCTTTAATGACATAGAAGCCCGGCGAGACACCCTTAAGATCGGCGCGACCAACCAGGCCTTTCGCGGCGGCGCCGTCCGGTGTGTCAATCGCAGGATCCAACTCGAATGCCAGGCCGCGGCTGGTGTCGGTTAGCCGCAGTGTCCCGCTGCTAGTGCGTCCGAGTACACGCCCGCTATCATGTGCCATTAGCGCCAACACGTCCCGGCTTCTTATCGACTTGGTGAGGCAGCCAGGGGCAAACTGTTCAATGAACAGTCCTGCGATGTTGGCCTTCGCATTGTAGACGACAGCCAAGCCTTCGATAGCGCTGCCAGACGCCGCCCCGATTTCCGCAGTTCGGGTCTCTATTTCACCTAACTGCATTGCGAACCTTAGCCTCGGCAGCAAGCAGCCGCTCTTCGCGCTTGGCAGTCTTTCTGCGCATGATTGCCCGTGCGATGTCAGCAGCAGAAGCGTCACCGAGATCGAGGGCTTTGCCATTCAGTGTCACCTGGCGCTTAACCTTGCCTGTCTTCGCGTCCGCCCGTTCAAGCGCCATGATAACCAGCCTCCCGGACGTCGTTCAGGAAGCGCGGAATATGGCCGTCGCGAGGGTCGCCAAGCCAGCCAAGAGTCAGCGGTCCAAGAGACCCCCACGAGATGTCTTCGGCCTCAAACTGGTTGCGTAAGTCGTCATAGGAGGCTCGCGCAGCCTGAACAGTTTCTAATGCTTTGGCGACAACAGCCGCCCGCTTCTGGTATTCAGGTCGAACAGCATTACAGACGATCCTGCTAGCCTTCCCGCGCTCAACGGCAATACGTTCACGCAAAACATCCAGCGCGACATCGATGTCGGCCACAGCACGGTGAATCTCTGTGATGCGCTTGAAATTATGCGACTTCGAATCTTCGTCGTCGCCCAGCAGATTCGCGATAGCAGGCCGCAGCGCTTTAGACGTATCGGCCGCAATCTCTTTGTCCAGCTTGCGACGCTCGGTCTGAAGATCGCCGCGGGAAACGCTGAGTTCCAACCGTTTTGCAAGCAGCGCTGCATACGCGGGCGAGGAATCTTCAAGTGACGGCATAACGAAAGGTGTGGGAGCCTGAGTCGGCGATTCTAGTTTGGTCGGTTCCGATTTTTTGAGAAGTCCCATGCTCATGCTCCTGCGAAAAGATCACTGACGGCATCGGCAAAGGCCGCTCCGTTGATTGCAGTCGAACGACGGTGGCCGGCGTGCTGCCAATTTGAAGCTATTGCGCCAGGCTCAACAAAGCGGCTGATCGTGCCATCTGGTTGATGGACGGCAAGTTCCTTCCAGTTGCTCACAAACTCGAGTTTGGCTCTGCGCACGTCGTCAGAACCGTCCGCGGCAAGATCGGCGAGCGCGTCCAGATAGTTGCCGGCCGAGTACTGAAGGCTCGCAGGAAGTACGTCGATCGGAGCGCCAGCCGGCGTCAGTTCGCGATAGCTCACGACAGTGTCGGCGACGGCACGCAGCGGCACGTCAACAGCACTGCCGATGAGCAGATCCACAACGTGGCCGAGTTGAGAACCGGTGATTTGGCTGGGGCGCCAGGCGGGAGGCGCCCAGCATCTGTGAGCGCGCGCGCAACGGCGCGGACACGGGGTTTGTCGAAGCCGGTACGTGCGGAAAGCACGTCCACAGCCTCTGTGGTCGTTGGCATTTGGTTTGCCTTTCTATTTTCGAAAATGGCTAGTTTTGGCGCAAAAAGGGGTGCGGCCTCCGACAAGACGACGCTCAATCGAAGGCCGCTATTCCGGCGCTGCACGGAAATGGACCCGCCTGGCCTACTCACGCAATGGCGGGGTGCCGGCGCGCTGGCGACGCTGACCCGGCTAAGCACCGACCTGGGGGACGGCGCTAAACTGGTGGAGGTTTTGTGACCTCCTATTTCTACCGGAATGGGAGGGCCGAAAACGGCACCTATGCCGCCATCTTTTTTTCTTCTGGCTTTTTTTCTTCCGTAATGCTGGTCAGCACGGCCCACGCTTCGCGCAAAGCGGCCTTGACGGCCTTCCTGGCGCCATTGCGCGACAGCTTCTCGTCGCCCGCAATCTTTGTGTAGCCATACCGCCGCAACGCTGCATCGATAATGCGCATGGAACGGCCAGGCATCTTTTCCCGGAACTCCTGTTCAGCGTGCCGACGGAATATCTCATGCACGGCGCTCTGCTGCGGTGCGCTAGTCTGGCCGGTACCCACTCCCTTCATCTCCGAGTAGATGCTGAGCGACCCGTAAACGCGGGCGCCCATCGGCGCGAAGCGCGTCCATGTAACCTTTTTCCAATCCGTCCTATCGCAGGCTGCGGTAAGCTCGGCTGTGGCGCGTGCACTCTTCTGTGCATGGGAGCGCCACCACGGCGCTTCTCCGTCTGAATGGTATTCCTGTGCCGGCAAGTCTGAGACGCCCCTCAGCGCCAAATATCTGTCGAAGTGCAGTCCGGCTTTTTCGGAACGACGCTGCTCCGCGGATATCTTCCCGCCTGGATTACCTGAGCGCTGCCGAAATTCGAACCGGCCTCGGGGGAGTTTGCCGGTCTCTGTGTATGTCTCGATTACGTCCCCCGCCTTCTCCTGCTCCATCCGGTAATCCAGGCCAAAGCCTTCCCCTATCTCATTCTCTGCATCCTCGACGTAATAGTTGTCATTGGCGGCGTCCATTTCGGCAGGCGAAAGCAGCGCACTCACCGAGCGCAGGACAAGAGCCGCGTCATGCTCGCCGTCCGCGACCAGCCTTGAGAAGATATCGCCCTCGTAGTTGCGCGACGTGCCGGGGTTGGCTTGCCGAGCAATGTAATCAGCGCACGGGCCGTCGTTTGTCCGCGTCACTGCCCTATGCGGTTCATTGTCGTTATCAGCCTTGCGTCGCGCACCAATCCAGTAATGCCAATCTGCCAATTCCTCAGCTTCCGGCTTCTCTGTGGAGCGGGCAGGCTTGCGTGCCATTGTTGGCGGCACGGGCTTCCCAGCCGCGATGGCAGCCTCTTCCGACGCCTTGTCAGCAATGCGGTCTGCAAATTGCGCCCACGTCAGTTTGTTGATTTTGGTGTTGTCGTTGCCGGCTCGCCATTTCAGCGCGGCCGGCCTTGTATAGAATCTATGCCCTATCGACACGGCCGCCGGTCGGTCCAAGGTAGGCACATTGGCGCGCATGGCGCCGGTTTCCATGGTCATGTTGTGAGATTCCCCAGGTTTGAAGAACCCGGCCGCCAGGCCGGGCAGAATCCGACGGCAATGCGCCGACTGCCAATCAAAGTTCGGAAGGGATGCTTGGGGCGCTCGAGGCGCCGTTCCGGCCAGGCCGGTCGTCATCAACGCCAAAGCGGCGCCGGTCTTACTGGCAGTTATGCGGAGATGGGGCCCACACAATTTCAAATTATAGGCGTTTTCGCCTTGCGTGTCAAGATTGTGGGCTTCTGACGATCGAAGGCACTAGATATTGTAAATGACCCAGTTTTGATTTCCCAATTAATCAAAACCCGGAATTAAATGTCCGAATGAGCACATGGCGGGTATTGCCGAGTCGTGATGTGGTGGATATCGGAACGCCCCTATCCCCCAAGAAAACGGTGGATAAAACCCCGCGTCGCCCAAATAGTTCTTGCTAATTTTTCTTTTTCGGCGCCAGCGTCTGCTGGGGCTTACTGAAGGCGAAATGCTAAACCGCGTAGCTTCCACCACATCTAATTTGCGCTATTTTAACTTTATTGTTCCCGACGACGTCATTGACGCTGTCGAGGGATATCTCTGCTTTTGTGCCGCCGGACGCATCGTTTCTACCTTTTCGGCAGTTCAAGCAGTGCGAGACAAAGTCCTAGACTGCGAGCTTTCCGACGAGCAGATTGAGCGTTACGCTGTATTGGCTGCGGTCGATGAAGGCCTAGCCGTCCACTTCGATCGGCGAGGACGACAACCGGATCCCTACTCGAGTTTGAGTAGGTGTCACTGGCACCTCGTGCCGATCTGGAAAACCAAGGCGAGGTCGCGAGTTGCCCACGTGTCATTTCGCCGGCCGAACGTAGTCGGCCCTGCCGGCCGTACACCTCCGCTCGTTATCATTGGCAGGCCGCAAGTCAGGCCGCAGCGAATAGAACTCCTTCCATGACACGCGCCTGCCGCGGAATGGTTTGGCGCTCTCCGTAGTGCTGGTGACGCTCGTTGAGCGGGGTGCAAGGTTCATGGCGCATCTCCTCCAATCCGTGTTTTTCTCGTTTCTCTCATCCTGCGCCGACGCCTGCGCCGATTAGGCCATTTGCGCCAACACTATTTTTTCTCTCACTCATGCGCGCGACGACCACCCTTAAAGGGGTTGGTCGTCGGCGCACCGTGATTTGCGACGATGCGCCAACGGGTTTGCGCCAACACTTTTTACGTTGGCGCACTTGTCGGCTTTATGAAGTTTCGGGGCTTTCGGGCGGTGGCGTCGTACTCCTCCACCACCTCCAGTTCGCCCATCTCAACCCACGCTTCGAGCATTGCCTTGGCCTCTTTCCGGTCGGTAGCTCCGGTTAGTTCCATGACAAGGTCGCCTGCCCACGGCTTACCCTTCGGGTCGGCCTTGTAGGCAGCCGCGTCAAGCCTCACCTTCAATCCAGAGAGCGTGTCGACAGGTACCTCAGCCACGACCGACATTCTGGCTTCGGCTTGCCGCTCGGCTAGCACGTCTGACGAAGGCCATCGCCACGGCTCAACGACGCCAATTTCATCACCCGAGCTGAAGATGCCGCCATTGCCGAGCGGCACAGAGATGAACCTGCGCCACTGCGAACGCCCAGAGGCCACCATGTTCACTTTGCCGAAGTCTAGGCGGAAATACGAGCGCGGGTCGTCAACGCCAGCCTTCTCGCCCTCGGCAGCAGTCATAGCGTTGAACACGCGCATGGAGCGCACTTTGTCTTTGAAGGCTCCGCCGCCTCGAGCGCTGTCTGCAGTGATCTCGCCTTGGTTCTTCGCGACATGATGCACGAGTTCCACACCGCAATTCGCCTCATCGGCGACGCGCACCCATGCGGCGGTCACGCGCTGCATGGCGGAGTTGTCGTTTTCTTGCGCCTCATGTGTCGACACGAAAGGGTCGACAATAACGACGTCGATCTCACGTCGTTTGATCTCCGCTACCATCGCCGCAACAAAAGGCTCGGCGATTTTCAGATCTCGACCCTCTGTGCGGGCAATAACGAACTCCTGGTCACGGCCGGAGTCGGTGAACAGGCGACCGTCAATTTGACCTGCGGTGACCTTGAAGTGCTTCGCGGCGGCGTGGAAACGGCGGTCTATTTCGTCTTGAGGGTCTTCTGCATTCACCCACCACACCCGCAACGGCTTAGTGAGCGGGCCGTCCGGGTCAAGCAAGGGGCGTCCAGTTACCATGGCTAATGTCTCGCTGATGGAATGGGCGGTTTTGCCGCCGCCACCAGGGCCTACGGATGCCGTCGCATATTTTCGGATGTAATGGCGCCCGAACAGCCAATCGCGTTCAGGCAGGCTGGCGGGGTCACGCAGTTCGAATGCAGTGGCGTGGATCTTGACGGGGGCGATCTTCGGCGTCGCCGCCTTTGCCACTTCGTCAGCGGCCTCTAATTCCGCCGCCGCGGCACGCGCTTCCATGCGATCCAGCACTTTTTCCGAAATCTGAGCCTTCACGAGCGGGTATTTTTCCATCACAGCCTTGATCGTTTCGCCAGGCGGGAGGGGTAGTGTTGGCCCATCGCAAATGCGTCGAAGGTTAGTCCATGAGAAGTCGTAAGGATCTACTTCAGGCTGCGGAATGTTCACTCGGTATCTCTCCCAATGCGTCGCTCGCTGCGCGCACAATCTGTTCGGCGATTTCAGTAGTGAATGTTGCTGCGGCGATGCCGAAGGCGGATGGCGCAAAGACGCGCCGCTTGCCGTCGTGTTTTTCCGTCAGTTTCAAGTTGTAGAGCCGCACGCCGTCGACCAATTGAAGGTCGAAGCGCGCCAGCGTTCGCCCGCCCGTTTCCGGCCGGATTGCTAAAATTTGCAAGTTGAGAGTTCCTATTGCTAGGAGGACGTCGCCGGCTATGCAGGGACGCCGACCAATAAAATCAATGGCTTGTCACAGGATGCGGAACTGCTCCCGCTCCTCGAAGGCCATGACCGACCGGCAGTATTCGAGAACCTGCGTCCAGGTTGACAAAAGCTCGCGGCCGGCGATCTCGCCGCGCGCCATGCGCTGCGCCGTTGCAGCAACCACCTTCAGGTCGAGCGCCACCGCCGGGCCGATGCCCTTCACCTCCTGCAGCCGCTCGACAGGCGCGCCGAGCACTTCGGCCAACGTGCCGAAGCGCGCCAGCAATGCCTTGGCGACCGGCGTGGTGTCGGCGCGCGGGATCAGACTAAACAACAAAAGCTCGAGCAGTTCGTAGTGTGGGAGGGTGTTGGGACCGGCGGCGAAGCGCTCGCGCAAGCGGTCGCGATGGCCGAGATAATGCGGCTTGTCGGCGGCCACTGCCTTGGCGGGCGATCGCATTGGCTTTTCGGGAAAGAAGGCCCGCTCGTCATCGTCACCGGTCATGGCTGCCCGCACCCAGCATTTGCCGGGCAAGGTGACGCCCGATCTGCCAGACACTAGGCTCGCAGGCCGGGGCGGTCGAGGTTTTTTGGCGACAGCGTGAAAATCTCGCAGCCGGTCTCAGTGACGCCGATCGTGTGCTCGTACTGCGCCGACAGCGACCGGTCGCGCGTCACCGCAGTCCAGCCGTCCGACAGCACCTTTACATGCGGCCGGCCGAGATTGATCATCGGCTCGACGGTAAAGATCATGCCCGGCCGCATCTCCACGCCTTCGCTGGCGCTGCCGTAATGCAGGATGTTCGGCGCGTCGTGAAACAGCCGGCCGACGCCGTGGCCACAGAAATCGCGCACCACCGAGCAACGCTCGGCTTCGGCATAGGTCTGGATAGCGGCGCCGATGGCGCCGGTGCGGGCGCCCGGCTTGATCGCCGCAATGCCGCGCATCAGGCACTCATACGTGACTTCGAGCAGCCGCTCCGCGGCACGCTTGATCGTGCCCACCGGATACATGCGCGAGGAATCGCCATGCCAGCCGTCGAGGATATAGGTGACGTCGATGTTGACAATGTCGCCATCCTTCAACGGCTTGATGTCGGGTATGCCGTGACAGACGACGTGGTTGATCGAGGTGCAGGATGATTTCGTGTAGCCGCGGTAGTTGAGCGTCGCCGGAAGCGCGCCATGGTCCATGCCGAACTCGAAGACGAAACGATCAATCGCCTCAGTGGTGACGCCGGGCGCCACCATCGGCACCAGTTCGTCGAGGCAGCGCGCGGTGAGATCGCAAGCCTTGCGCATGCCGGCAAAGCCTTCCTCGTCGTAAAGACGGATCTGGCCGGTGTTTCTGAGCGGGGCCGTGGCGGCGTCGAGATAGGTGACCATTTTTGTCCGTCTTGCAGGGATGGGAGGCCTGGATGAGCCCCGCGAGAGAAATCTCCCCAGATTTGGCACTGGAAAGCGCAAGGTTCAAGGACGAACTGCCGGCGACAACCGAAGACCGGCGATATTCAGGCCTTTGGGGGCACTCTCCTTGCCTGCAGCGGCCCATGCCTTCCGACCGGTTCATTTGGCTACCGCAGTGACGACACATTTCTAGGCGAGAAGGCGGCCAAGCATGAAGCCGCCACGGCAACTTTTTGCGACGAACGGCGTTGCTGCGGGGGCGTCGGTTCGGGAGAGATCGAATGGACAGACTGCAATTCGAGGTGCCGGTGCGGATCGCGCCTGTGCCCGGCCAGCCGGTCGAGGAAATCTACAGCGTCGAGCAGGCGCTCGATTTCCTGCAAACATGGCCGGTTCGCCGGAAGGGGCCAACCTACCAGGCCGCGTTCAACGCCTGTTTCGGCGCCACTGTGGACATCGTCGAGACCGAGGACGCATGGCGGGCCTTCATGGCCTTTTGTCGGGTGAGCGGCCTCCTGGCCAGGGATATGATGGTGCCGCGCAAGCGCAGCGGCGAGGCGAGGGGGCTGCGGGCGTAGCCGCCATCAACAAAATCCTCGATTTGTCTTTGCAGCCTTTGCCGACATCCTCATCAGAGTGGGTGGTCCAGTAAGGTTACGCAGCACTCGTCAGCGATGGCAAGTGCTAAGGCTTGAAAATCTCTGGTACGCCCAAGGGGCGTGCTTGTTTCTCGCAAGATCAAGCACTTAGGTTGCCCAACCGGTCGCAGGGCCCCCATTGAAAACATTGCAGCTTTCGCCGCGTTGTCCAACCGGCCTTCCGTTGATGAGCGAAAGGATTGCGTCGGCACCGACGCAATCGGAAGCCTAGCATCGCCGAACTCGCAAGATCCCGCGCCGACGGCCGACGAACACGCCGGCATGGCTTGGTGGAACGCGCTGGACGAAGCCGGCCGGCGCGACTGGACGCAGCAGGCCGGTAACACTGGGCGCGCTGCCGACGCATGGAAAGCCTATAAGCGCGCCGCGGCTGCCGAAAACTGGTCGGAGTTGGCGTCGAAAGCCCACGTCGTCGACGCTGCCAGTCGGTTATTTGGCGCCAGAGCTGCTCGCCAGCTGTGGCAGGATCTCGGTCTTCCGCCAGTTGGCAAATCCCCCGGACCCCCTGACTTGAGCTTGCTGCACTACGTCGGCGCATTCGTCGAGGCGCGCCTGGTCGCAGACTGCCGGGTCGGCATCGCCGCACGGCAGCTTCACAAAGCCTACATTGAATGGGCGGATGAGATGATCGCGCCTCATCTGACCCTCACGAGGTTTGGATTGCTGATGCAGAAGACCGGCATTCGGCGTGTTGCCGGCCGCATCATCACCTATGAAGCGCGGTTCAAATGACTGAAACCCCGTACCCCCGCTTTAGGTCAGCGCACTGCCGGAAAGTGGCGCTTTCGTTGTTTTCATTAGCTTTTCCGGCGCGACACTTGCGATACCTTGCGACACTTCGCGACAGTCTATACAGCGAGAATATGCCAATAAAATCAAATGGTTGCGATAGTCTGCGACAGTTTTGCAGGGTCTATACGTAGAGAAAACAGGGTGCGGGATAATTACTCCCAGCCCTATAACGACTGAAAACTGTCGCAACTGCCGAACCCATTGAATTATAATAATAAAACTATCGCCAAACTATCGCTAAACTATCGCTAAGTGGTGAAGCAAGGAAGATGGATAAAGATCATCAATCTGAGCCTGGGTCAGCCCGAGGTTTCGGTACGGGAAAGCTGAGGAGAGCACTCTGGCGTCGGGCGCCGAACTTTGCGGAGCGTCCGGCGAGCATCCGCAAATTACCTCTCAGCCTGCAGGCCGAGGCGGCGCGGCTTTTGGTGGGTGAGCGGGGTTGGAGCGTCGATTCACTTGCTTCCAGCCTCAACCGGTCCCCCAAGCAGGTGCGGCACCTGCTGAAATATCTGCCGCCCGATCTGCGCGGCAAGGGCCATCCGGCTGAGGCTGACCCCACCCCCGGTGTAGGGACCGTATCAGCATCTCCGACCCATACGGGCCCGGGGGAGCCCGAGATTTTTCTAGTAGGCCACCTCGCAGGCGGTACACGCATGAATGTGTGTGCACGCGTGCCGCACGCACAACGCAACCTAAAGGAGAACCGTAATGGCTAACAACACGATCGAGGCTATTCTGCGCCTGTCGGCCAAGCTCGGCTCGATGGGCGCCTTCAGCCAGATGTCGAGCAAGCTCAACCAGGTCAACCAGAAAGCGCTGGCGTTCAATCGGACGCAAACCATGATGGCGCGGACCTCTATGCTCGCCATGAACGCTGTGCGAGGCGTGATAGGCTACCAGGTCGTTCGCGGCGCCGGGGCGCTGGTGACCAACTTCGCCGACGCCGAACGCAGGCTGACGAGGATCGCCGTCAACGCCGATGCCAGCAAGGACAAGCTTGGCGAGATGTTCCGCACGGTCGACCGCGCGGCGATCGACTATTCGATGACGCAGGACGGCATCACGGACGGTCTCGAAGCGCTTGTCGCTTCCGGCCGCAGCCTGGACGATGCGCTGTCCTTCCTGCCGGCTGTCTCTGCCACGGCGCAGGCCGCCGGCGCCGATATTGCCGACATCGCCACCACGGCGGATGCGATCGGCAGCTCGTTCAAGTTTACCGGCGACAACATGCAGCGTGCCTTCGACATCCTCGTCACGTCGGGCAAGCAGGGCAAGTTCGAGCTGAAGGACATGGCCCAGTATCTGCCGTCGCTGGCGCCGGCCATGGCCGCGCTCGGCTACGAGGGCGAGAAGGGTCTGGGCAAGCTGGCGTCGATGCTTCAGACCGTGCGCCTGCAAACCGGTGATGCCAGCTCGGCCGCCACCAATTTGCAGAACGTGCTGCAGAAGATGGAGTCGAACGAGACGGCGAAGAGCTTCTCGAAGTTCGGCATCGATCTGCGCAAGGAGATGGCCAAGGCGCGCAAGGAGGGCCGCGACCTGCTCGACGTGTTCATCGAGCTGACCGAGCGTGCCCTCAAAGGGGATCTGTCGAAGATCCCGCAGCTGTTCACCGATGCCCAGTTCATGCAAGGCATGCGCGCCCTGTTGCAAGGGCGCGGCGCCATGGAAGGTTTCCAGAAGGCGCTCGAAAATGTCGATGGCGCCACGATGCGCGATCTTGGTGTCATCCTCGACGGGAACAAGGCGAAGATCGACAGGATGGCCGCTTCATGGGAGCGCATGAGCAGGGCCATCGGCGGCGGCATTGCGCCTGCCGCGACCGGCGCCATGGACTTCGTCAGCTCCAATATGGACAAGGCGCAGTTCATCAACGCGCAACTCGACAAGGAAGGCATGGGCTTTTGGGAAAAGCGCATGTGGTGGGCGCGCAACGGCTTCGACAATCATGACCAGGGGCTGAAGGCGTTTCAGGGCGGCTGGCGTTCGCCGGAAGGCTTGATCGCCGCCAAGGGGCCGATGAGCGCCAGCCCGGAACAGCCGTCGAGGCGCCAGGACCAGCCGGGCCGCATACCGCTGCCGACCGCGCGCCCCGTCGCGCCAACCGTGGCCGAGCAGTACCGGCTCTACGGTCGCGGCCAGGCGGCGGCGGTGCGTAACGGCGCCTTCGAACAAACGCCGGCCGGCTATTTCGGTTCTGAGATTGATTTCAGCGCGATGGACCGGGCCACAGCGGCTGCTGCCGCGGATCTCAAGGGAGCATTCGACGACGGCGGCCGGTCGATCACCGATTCCGCGCGGTCGATCAATGAGGCCGCCAGGGAAGGCGGCAGTACATTCGCTTCGATGTTGGCGGGTGTCGGCAAGCAGCTCGGCGTCGACGCTGCTGCCGCCTTCAACGCCAATGTTCGGCCGGTACCGATCGCGCAGGCGTCCCTCAGCAGGGTCAGGGCCGACACAGGCCGGTCTGACGCTGGCCGCATTATGGGGCCGCGCTGATGGGGTTCGACGGCGAATTTCTGTCGCAGCGGTTTCAGAGGATCGGTGAGGAACACACTGAGCTGGTCAGGATCGCTTGCGCCATGGCCGAGATCGACGATCGGGAGGACCGGTTGTTTCGCAGGCTGATGATCGCCGAAGCAAGCAATCGCATCGCGGATCTCTGGCAGGAAGTGGCCGCACACCTGGCGAACGGGGGCGCGGGGGTCGATGCCTAAGCGAGCGATCTCATTGGCCGGAGGCGCAGCCTCGACGCCGTTTCAGTGCTCTTCCCGTGAAACATTGCCGACTTACCACGCCCGCGCTGCACCCTTGCTGCCGGCGTTGAGCATCGCCACCGCGCAAGCCTCGGCCACGCGCCGGGCAACCGCGCGCGGCCACGCCATGGGCGCCTGGCGTCGCGAGAATGCAGAATGGTGTACGATGTGCGATCGGTGCGGGGAAAGGCTTGACCTGGCCACAGGCGCGCTCAGCGCTGCCGGCGTGGCGGCGGTGAAGGCGCAGGGCGGCGTTGCGGGCGAAATGGAAGGCGCTGTCGTCTATGTGCTTGGCGGCGCCTTGGAGCCCTGTCATGTCGATGTCTAGAGGCGACAGTTTGCGGCTGGGGCTCAGAGGCCTTTGGGGGGTAGGGGGTAATTCTTTCCCCAACACCAAGGTTTGAGCGAAATGGGTGCGCCGCTCGACAAAGATGCCATCGAGAGTGCACGTCGGTTTCGACGTATCGCCGACCATCTCGCGGCCGGCAATTTTCCTGAGACTGAAGACGTGTTGGCCGGCCTCTTGATCCTGAGGCAGCTCGTCGACGACGCCGATCAAGTTCCTGATGCGCGTGCTCTGCGAAGGAATATTCTTCGCCGCATGTGGAACGTGTTTTACCCCGGCAAGGCGATTACTGTGGCCGCCAAGCTCATCGCATCCGACTGGCATATGGCTGGCGATGTTTCCGGAGATGATCCCCTTCCGGGAACAAAAGCTGCTTATTTCGCGCGCCTTGCCAGAGACGGGGTCAGTCCGAAGTCATGGAACACGATCTGGGCCGACCTGGACGCCTCGCAGGACAATCATCGCGATTGAAAATTTCTAAAACATTGCTGCCGCGGTGATCCACCTAGTGCACAGCTTGCTGACGTTCTCATCGTGAGCGGATGAGGAAATAGAAGCCTCCCTGCTGTTTTTTGTAGTCTCCTCTTCAAAAAACCGCGGGGAGGCCTCGCCCCTGCAAAAGAGGTCTGCAAAATGCGCACATTTTCAATTGATCCCGAAAGGCTGGCTGCAAGCATTGCCGCTGCGGAAGGCGCCAATGCAGCCTCTATTGCAGCAAGCCGGGACGAGATGGAAGCTCGATCGAAGTTGCAAAGAGTTCTGGCCAAGATTTCGGCGGGCGAGAGGTTCGGCAATTCCAAAAAGCACATGGAATCTCACGAAGATCTCGCGAAAATCCAACAAAAAGAGGTCGCTGCTCTGGAGGCTGAAATTAAACAACTAAAGGTCAGGAAAGATCTTTTGACCGAGAAGTGGATCCACCTCGCCTCAATCGCTGGGCGGTGTCGGGAATATGCGACAGGTCATCAACCAAGGTCCCTGATGAGCAGGGGACTACCAGGTCTGCCTGAAGAATTCCGGATTGGAGAACCCAAATGAAGGGCGCTGTGAAAAATGCACTTGCGCTGCTCCAGCGCGCCAGTCGCGACGCCCGTTCCGATCTGGATGCGATCCGCAGCCGGATAGAGGATCTTCAGGCGGAGCGCCATCGCATCGAGGCAGCGCCGGATGATATCGCGACGATCGAAAGGCAAATTGACCGGCAGATTGAAGCAGCAATAAAGGCCGATCCCCTACATTTCCCGATCCTGGTGCGCGGCAACCCAATGCATCTGAGTGTTACCGGCGATCTGAAACGGGCGATTGAGAGTAACCCTTTTGCGGTGCTCGCGGCGCTGGACCCTGCGCGCATGAAGGCTGCAATGCTTGCCACGATGCCCAGAGATGGACTGACACCGGAAGTTCGTTCGGCGCGCCTGGCTCAAATTGATGCCGATATACTTTCCTCCGAAGTCGCTGAAGAAGTGGCATGCCGTGAAGTGGAACGAGCATTGGGCGCGGACCTACCTCGTCGCCCTGATGCCAACCCGGCAATCATCCTGGCGCCGGATGCTGAACTCGGCCTAGCGGATAGTCACGACAGCGAGACTGCCTGACATCAAAGCCGGAGGGTTTGTAATGGCAAAAAGCATGTTAGCCGCAGTGCGAGAAGCAATGACGGCTCAAGACGAGAGCGCAGTCCTCGAGGCTCTGAATTCGCCCGATGGTGCGCGGGTGTTGGCCGCGTTCCGGCGCGCCGACACCAATTTGGCATACGAGACTGCGCTTAAGGGTATCTCGCGAGATGATCATGGCACGGCCTTGCACGCGCCGGGAATGTCCCGGAGCGTGACTGCCGTTCAACCGTGGAAATTAGTCGCGGACGGCCTGAACGCACAGTCTGATACCTCGTCGCCGTCCGCTGGCATGGCGCCGGCCGCTCGCGCGGAAGCTTCCTCTTGGAAGCACTTCACAGAGGCTTGGAATGCCAGGTTCGATGCGGAAAACCCCTCTGCGGATTAGCGGGGCGCTTTGCCTCGGGGCATCTTCTCTTTCAAAAGGTAACACTAGATGTCGCACAACGCCATTCTCGAAATCCCCAATGTCACCATCGTTCGCGGCGCGCCGGGCCGATCGATGCTGTCTGCAGCTTCGGCGGCCGATCTCGTCGACGACTTCGGCATCAGCGGTGACCTTGCCATCGTGCTGGCGGACGGCACGCTGTGGCAGAAGGTGGACGGCGTCTGGGTGACGACCGGCGTCAGCACCTTCGGCAAGTCGGCCTATCAGATCGCGGTCGAGTTCGGCTTCGTCGGTACGGAGGCCGCGTGGAACGACGCCGTCGCCGCCGCCCGCGTCGCCGCCGAGACCGCGGCGGGTGCTGCACAAGGGTTTGCGACGGCTTCGGGAACCAATGCCGGCCTGACCGCAGCCGATCGCGTCGCGACCGCCGCTGATCGGGTTGCAACCGCTGCCGATGTCGTCTCTGCCGATGCTGCTGTCGCAGGAGCCATGGCAGCACGCGATGCCGCATTGGCGGCGGGGAAGGTTTATGCGTCGACAACGGCCGGACTGGCAGCAGTGGCCGAGGGAGAATATTTTCTCGTGCCATCCGGCGATACGCTGGAAAGCTTTATTCTCTATCGTGATCTTTCGGGCGTGGCGACCGAAATCAAGCGGTTCCCCAGCACTGCGGCGGTCGAGCTTTCGGGTTCTGCGGCAACGCTGACCGAGTTGTCGGCGGCGCTGCAATATGACGACAGCGGAATAGCAATCGCTTTCGATGCGCCAGTTCCCAGCATTTTGATCAAGGATGGTGCCGCTCCGGCGAAACGCTTCTTCGGCAACGTGACGCCAAAGCTCACTGTGGTGCGCGTGACGGCCGGCTGGTATTTCGACAAGCTGGGATTGCTGAAGCAGGCCGGGGTCAACGTTCCTCGTTTCACCTATGACTACAAGTCGCAAGCGCCGAGAGGCCTTCTTTGCGAGGTGGCACGGGCAAACCGCCTGCTGCAGAACCGCTCGCTGCGCATCACGCACCAGCTGACCGTAACGGCCGGCGCCGGCGTCTTTGTCGACGGCGAGACGGTGAACGCGAGCGGCGGCGGCAGCGGCGTCTACCGGGCCGGCAATTCAACGTCGACCATTTACGCTCTGTCGGGCGGTGCCGGCACCATGACCGGCACGCTGACCGGCGCGACCAGCGGCGCGACCAAGACGATTTCTTCGGCGGCTCTGGTCTGGGTCGCGACCAATATGACGGCCGCGCAAGATCAGGTCGGGCTGGATGGTGTCGCCAACTCGGCGTCTTCGATCACCGCAACTGCTGCCGATGCGACGATCTTTCAGGCCATCACCATTGCTTCTGCGGCCTTCTTTCAGACGGCGTACGTCAAGCGCCTCGTCGGCACCGGGCCTTTGTATATGACGGAGGATGGCGGCACGACCTGGACCGACGTGACGCCGGCCGATGCCTACTGGAACCGGATGAGCATCCCGGCGCAGACGCTTGCGAACCCGAATGTCGGCTTCAGAATTGGCACCAGTGGCGACAGTTTTGCCATCGACCTCGTGCAGAACGAGAATGGCAACTATAGAAGCAGCCCGATGGTGACCACGACGGCGTTCTTCTCGCGCGGGGTCGATGCAATCAGCATCGATCTGACAACCATTCCGCTCAACGCGGCACTCGGATCGATCTTTATCGAAGGCCGCACCCAGGCGCCGGATAACGTCCAGCGCACCATGGCACAGCTCGATGATGCCACCGCAAACAATCATATCCAGTGCAACATGTCATCGCTCGGTGGAGGGCAGTTCACCATCAGAGAGGCGAACGTTGTCAGGGCCAACGTCCTGCCCGGCATCACGGTTGTCGACAAGACGACGCGGCTGGCGGCCTCTTGGGGTTCGAATTACGCGCAGGCGGCGCTCGACGGCTCGGTCGGCGCGCAGGACAGTGTCGTGACTGTCCCGACCGGCCTCACGAGGCTGCGCATCGGTGGTGGTATTTCTGGTAACTTCCCGATGGGCGGCACCATCGCAAAGCTGACGCTCCGGCTTAGGACGATGGACGCAACCGAACTGACGGCCTGGTCCAACTTCGGCTCGACCGGTGTTGCTCCGGCCATCGACGTTGCTCCGAACGATCCCAACATCGAGGACAGCGACTATGCCGCGACGCTCACCGCAACGTCGTCTCAGGTCAGCGGCATCAGGCCAATCTCATCCGGCGGCTACCAGAACGCGAACCCTGGCTGGCGTCGCCGGTTCAAGACGCGCGCAACCTCTGTCGTGCTCCACTTTCAGAACCTCAACACCATCGGCGGCAGCTACAATGGCAAGGGCCAGATACTCGTTGACGGGGTGCACAACACCTATTTCACGTCGGCGCAGGCGCTCGGCAAGTTTGTCGTCAGGCTGGACTTCGCTTCGAATGCCGATCGCCTGATCGAGATCGTCATGCCATACTCGGCGGCAATCGAGCATCTTGGCCTCACGACCTATGGCGCTCCGATCACCTTGCCAACGCCACGCTCGACTTTGCCGCGCGCGGTGTTCCTTGGCGACAGCCGCGATCAGGGCTTCAATGCAACGAGCATCGATAAGACTTGGATGGAAATCCTTTGCCGCGCCAAGGGCTGGCAGCACATCAATCTCGGCTATGGTTCCTCTGGTGTCACGGCTGCGTGGGGAACCGATCTCGGCAATGCCAATCCCGACGTCGCCTTCATCACATTCGACTTCAACAATCGCACCGCGCAGACCTCTCTGGCCGGTTTCAAAGCGGCGCTGAAGTCACTAATCGCCAACCTGCGAGCCATCAAGCCCACGGTCAAAATATACGTTGTGTCGTCGAACTGGATCTCCGCGGCGAACGACACCCTCACCCTCAAGATCGCCGATTACCGTCAGTCGGAACTCGATGCAGTGAATGAGCTGACGGCGGCCGGCGACGCCAACATCTTCTATATCGACGGCCTGACGCTGACTACCAACGGCACCGGCTCTGTGCCAGACGGCATCCATCCCAACGATGTCGGTTCGGCGGAGTGGGCGGCGACCATTGCCCCGCTGGTTAGCGTTTGACATTGATGAGCTTTGCCGGATTGCCAGCAACAACGGTGAAGGGCGCAACATCCTTTGTGACGACCGAAGCCGCGCCTACCACGGCTCCCTTACCGATCGTGACGCCTTTGAGGATCGTCACGCCCATGCCGATCCAGGCATGATCGTCGATGGTTACCGGCGCGATGCCGATATCTGTCCAGTCCTTTTTTCCTCGGCGCCAGTCTGCGACGTCTTTTTCTCGCTGTTTCCAGTCGAGAGAGTGCGAGTTGTGATCGACGATAGTAACACCCCAGGAGATCACTACATCGTTGCCGATGGTGATGCTCTCGGCCGCGACGAGGTGGCTATTCCCGATAAAACAATCCCGTCCGATTGTGATCTGCGCTTCAGGCCGATCGAAGGAAAAGCGGCAGTGAAGTTCGCACTTTTCGCCGAAGGAATGGCGACCTTTGCGGGCAGTGCGCACGCTCCGGATGCTCATCTTTGTGCCGGCGCCAGCGTTGATGCCGGCCAAACGATACAAGAACGGAGGAACGAACGGCATCAGTGATAAACCGGCGGCTGCTTTTTGACCAAGATAAGCCCCTCTATACTTGCGAATTCCGGATGAGATGCGACGAAGGATGCCGGCGGCCAGCACGCTTGCATATCCTCAAAAGTACCGTCTGTGCGGCCACATGCCGGGCAACGATTGTCGGGGCCAAATTGATCTAGGCGGGAAATCACACGGCACGGCGGCAACTCGGCGAGGTGACGTCTTGCCGCGACAAAATCCAGACCATCCAAAGGTGTGGGGGGTGAGGGCCACACAAAATCCGGGGGCGGCGGAAATACTCTTGCCGCGATCCTGATCAAAAGCCGTTTGAACATCCCCACCACGTCGAAACTTCCTGTATCAATTCAGCTTGTTGGTGCCCCGGTTTGTCTGGCCCGGAAGTTGAGAGACGACCTCGACTAGACGAAGCAATTCAGCCGTCGGAAAGCTAAAGGCAAGGGGCTGCGCGCCCTCGGCGATCTCGACCTTTACCACGCAATGTTCTGGCATCTGGGGCGACAAAGCTGCCGTGAGAGTCTTAGCGTGAGTGACCATCTGAATCGGATCGTTGCGCCTCCGAGCGAGATCCTGAGAAGCCTCAAGAAGACCAAGGACCAGACGGTGCAGCTGGCTTGACGGAATTCGAACCCGAGCGTTTCCATCTATTGGGTTCTGGACCTCAAGCAAAACAGCAGCGCCACGCTCTTCCGGCGTCAGGCTGTCCAACTTCACGCCATCGAAGTGATATATCATTTCCGACCTCCTGACCGATCTCTAACGCCTCCGTTCATTGCGACAAGCAGCTCCGCTTTGCAAGTTCGACACTAATCCGCCGTCATCGCGAATGGCCCTTCCTAAACCGCACGCCTGGCCCTTCGCCGTTCTCGTCGACGAAGATCACGCCGGCCGATTCGAGGGCCGCTTTAACATCCTCCAATGTGCGATCGTACGGTGTGCGTTTCCCGCGCTCAAAATCCGCTAGGGTTTTCGTGGCGACCTTCGCGGCATGCGCGAGTTGCGCCTGCGACCAGTCTACCAGACCTCTCGCTGCGCGGCACTGCGCCGGTGTAAGTGACATGTTTTCGGATACCTTACATAAAATAGGTTGACTTCAAACCGGCAACATTACATAAAATGGGTTATCGCACAACGCGAACCTAGGAGCAAATGCAATGCCGAACGCACTCGTTGCGGCAGCCGCCGAAGGCTTGCCGAAAATATTTGAAGGCGAGAACAATTTTGGAGAAACCGTTCCGGCCAAGAATGGTGTCTCGCGCCGTTCTGTCCTAGGCGCCCTCGCAGCGCTGCCCGTCGCGTTGCCGGCTTTGGCCGAGCCTGCCGAGCATCCCGACGCCGATCTGTTCTGGCTCGATCAGGAAATGGCGGAAGCCGAGGCTCAGATGAATCGCGCTAACAAGGCCTGCGAGCGGGTCGGCAGGAAGGCCGATAAGCTGTTTCCGCCGCGGCCTGCGGCATGGAAGGAACCGAGTATGCCGGACTACCTGAGCGAAATGATGGGTGGCATGCTAGTGCGCGATCTTGCATATCCGGAGAAACAGCCGGCCCCTTTGCGTGATTGGTACAGGGCGTGTGAAGAGCAGCGGGCCGCGTGCAGGGCTTTGCAGGAGGCCCATGAAGACAAAGTGGATGAGATATACCGCGAGGCCGGTATTGATGCCGCAGAAGCCGCCTACAGCGCGCGCTCCGCTGAGTTTTTCAGGGTCGGCGATCGGATCTTGGCAACGCCGGCCCACACGTTGCAGGGGCTCGTTGTCAAGCTCCGGGCGGCGGACAAAATTGACGCCAAGAGCGAGGCCTTGATATCGATCGCCGCCGATATCAGACGCCTGGCAGGTGAGGCGGCGTGATGGGTAAGACCACCAGGCGCAGCCTCGACGCCAAGCTCCTCCGGCTTGAATCCAAATTCAACTCTGCGAGCGACAAATGGAACGCGGCCACGGATCGAACGGCGAAGCTCGAGGACGAGCTTGAGGAGGCGATCAATCGCCTCAGGTCGCGCATCGCAAAGGCGGAAAAGAAGGAGGAGAAAAGGGCCGCGGCTTTCGCCCGCGCGCTCGATAAGGTCATGAAGACGCGGGCCAAAACCATTGAGGGCCTGGCCGTGAAAGTCAGGGTTCGCGAGCGCGACTTCGCGGACGACGAGAAGCTCGAAATCTCCATCCTCAAAAGCTTGGTCGACGACATCAAGGCGATGGCCGACGGCGGATAGCGACGTCCTTTCTGCAAGAAGGCGAACGGTACGGCGCAGAAGCGCCCGATCACTCGTTAGAGTCTGATGGTTTGTGTTCGGACCTGTTTTTGCGCAGCTCGTCGAACTTTATCTTTATGACCGAGAGCATCGACAGCATGTCGCGTCGGACCAGGTCATCAGCATCTTTTTTGTACATGTCGATTAGAAAGTCGACTTGTTCGAAAATTTCTTCAAGCGAAGGCGCTGCAGGAAATTCGCGGTCAAGAACCTCTATGATCTCGGCATTCATCGACCGCTTGTTTCGGTGAGCCTCGATGGCAATGCGCTCTCGCATACCGTCTGGCATGCGCAACACGAATTTGTCGACGAGATCGGAAGGGGAGATTTTTGGAGCCATTTTTCAAGCCTATTTCGTCTGGTGGCGCTCCGCTAGTAAAAAAACACCGCCTGATCGTTGACAGTGATAGCGCTCCGCTATGATAGTTGCGGCTTGGAATGATTTGCCCACAGGGAGCCTCAGCCATGGCACAGCAGAAACAGCCCTCGGATTTGCTGGAGAAGTTCGTCGTTCGCATGCCGGATGGAATGCGTGACCGGATTGCGGAAGCGGCGCAAAAGGAAATGCGGACAATGAACGGTCAAATCAATTTCATGCTCCAAAAGGCCCTCGACGCTCGAGGGGACGAACATGACAATCACAACACTTAATCTGCGCCGCGTTGCGATTGGACACATTGGGGAAAGCCTATCGCGCGCGGATGTACCGTGCGGTAGGCAAAAAGCGGATGCAGCCGGTTTTGTCGGGCCTGGCTGCATCCGCGATCTTTTCACCAGGTCGGAATAAACCCAATGGCCAACAGAGCTGCGCTAATCACCCAAGCGGACGCGACGCGCCTCTTCAAGGCGGCCAAGCTCGCTGGCTATGATCGAGCCAAGTTTGTTTCCTATCCAGATGGCCGCGTCGAGGTGCAGGTTGAAACCACGCGCCGGGGGGCGCAGAGTGGCGATGACGCCAGCGAATGGGACGATGTCCTTTCATGAAACGCCGCGCGGCTAACCCATTCCCCGGCGTCTCGCCGGCCCCCGATCGCCACGGCAAAATGCGTTGGCGCTTCCGGAAAAAGGGCGTGCCGCAGACCTATCTGCCAGGCGAATACGGCTCGATCGAATTCCGCAAAGCCTATGAGGCCGCGCTGCAAGGATCCCGCGCGGCCGCGATGCCTTCCCGGCACCAATACGGTACATTCGATTGGCTGATTGAGCACTACAAGCGCTCGCCGAAGTGGAAGAAGCTTCGACCGACCTCGCAGTACAATCTCGGCAAGGACTTCGATCGCTTCAGCAAGACGTATGGGAAGCGGCGTGTCGCTACTTTGCGGACGGAGCACGTCGAGGCGATCATCGGCAAGAAGGCCGACACGCCATCCGCCGCGAACCATCTGCTGAAACTGCTTCGCAGGCTATGCCGTTTCGCGATGCGCAAGAAGCTGATCGCCGTCGACCCGACGCTTGATGTCGAACGCTATGCCGAAAACCAGGATGGCTTCCATACCTGGACCGAAGATGAGATCAGCCAGTTCGAGGCGCATCATGGCATCGCTTCCAAGGCGGCTCTCGCGCTGCGGCTGATCCTCAATTCCGGGGCCGCTCGGCAAGATGTTGTCAAGCTGGGGCGCCAGAGCGTCCGCCACGGGAGAATCGCCTATCGCCGCGGCAAGACCGGCGGCGATGTGGACTTGCCCATCCTCGAGGAGCTCGAGGAGGTTCTAGCGCTGGTTCCTGGCGATCGGATGCTGTTTCTCACGCACACCGGCGACAGGCCGTACAAGCCGACGACATTCGGCAACTGGTTTCACGATCAGTGCATTGCCGCCGGCCTGCCGCACTGCGCCTCCCATGGCCTCAGAAAGGCCGGTGCGACGCGTCTTGGTAATGCCGGCGCGAGCGAACTGGAGATCATGGCTTTCCTCGGCCACCGCACGCCTGATGAGGCGCGAACCTACGTCAAGAAGTTCAACCGGAAGCGGTTGAGCGACACTGGCATGGAGAAGGTGTCCAGAGCAAAAAGGGAACAGGATTTGTCCAACCCGGTAGAAAAGTTGGACATTCACCGCCGCAAGGCTTTGAAAGAAAAGGGAAATTAGATGAAGGTGGTACGCCCAAGGGGAATCGAACCCCTGTTACCGCCGTGAAAGGGCGGTGTCCTGACCGCTAGACGATGGGCGCGCTCAGATGTGAGCGCTTATAGTTGCGTCGCGACAAACCGGCAACCCGTCTGCCGCCGGCTGCGACAACTTTTTTCCTTTGGCGCCAAACCGCGTTTTTTCGGCAGCCAAGTCTGATTCCGCCGCATCAGGAATGTCGCAGAGAAGGCGGGCATCGCAGCACGAGAAGAGACTAGCCGCCGCGCCTGCGGCAGCGCCAGTTCCAGTCGCGCTCGGGGCCGACATCGACGTGGACGGATTCGGTGTGGCAATAAGTGCCGACGCCGCCGCGGCCCGGCATGGTGCGGATATAGCTCGCCAGTTCCCACTTCGAGACGCCGGGAACCTGGATGTCGGCGGCGGCGCAGTACATGTGCAGCGAATTCTTGGCACCGTTGGCGCGGCGGTTGCGGGCCGGATCGCGATAGCCGGAGGTGACCGTCATCTTGCGGCCGTAGTGGCCTTCGATCGTCTTCAACACGCGAACCAGCGACGGCTTCAAGCAGGCAACGTCGACGCTTTCGTTCTGTTTCAGGAGGCCGTTGGGTGCCAGCCGGGCGAGGCCGGCGGCGGAGGCGACCTGGTAGGCGCCACCCGAACCTTCGTCTTCATTGAGGTCGACATCACTCTCATCGTCGAGGCCGGATTTGCGCTTGATCTCGAACAGCGCCGTCTGACGCACGCCGGGCAGCGCATCGGCCGTGAAGTGGCTGGTATGGCCGGTCGACACCAGCTGCACAGGCTTTTCAGCCGGATTGGCCGAGGCCAGGGTGACGGTGGGCTTTGCCGCAGGCGTCGCCTTGGCTTGCACGACCGCTGGCTGCCCGCCCGATCTGCTGTTGGCCGGCGAAGAAGGTGCGGCCGAAGCAGGCGTAGCGCTGAACAGCGAGGCCAGGAAGCTTTTCTTTGGCGCATAGGCCTGCGGCTGCGGCATTTCGCCGGCGGTCACATAGACCGGGTTGTCCATCGCCGGCGCGGCGGCCTTGGCGTCGGACTTCGATGCGCCGGCAGTGTTCTGCGCCACGGCCTGTTCAGCCGTCTGGGCGTTTGGTTGCAGCGGCTGCGGCGTGTGTCCCGCGATCGTCTCGGCTGCCGTGGGAACGGCGATCGGGAAGCCGGCGTCGGGCTTGGCCCCCGGCTTGGCCATCGGCACATAGGCGACCTGCGCGGGAAGACTGGCGTCGCCCTCGGTATTCATCGTCATTTGTGCGCTTGTCATCTGCGACGATGACGCGGCCGTACTGGCCTGGGGCGCGCCGGCGGCCGTGCTGATTTCGGTGGCCGAGGCGTTATAGCCAGGCATGCCGACGGACATGGTCGGGTCGCCGGCAGAGGTGCAGGACGCCAGGAGCACCGAGAAAAGCGCCGCCACAATGGCGCGGCTTTCCCCTTTTGCAAGGCGCGATCCTGCTGATTTCAAAACCAAATTCCCCCTCGATATCCGACCGGTTCGTCATTGGCGCGGCGTCGAAACGTCTCGTCGAAATGACCCTTGTTCCCGAACCGGAAACGAGACCTGTGCCAAATCTGCAAGCCTCAAAGTAATTTGGTGGCTAGAGGATGAATCAAGGCTGCTCAGGGTTGACGGCACCATTTCGCCCGCTTTTCGCGGCGCGTCAACTCACCACACATTACAGATGGTTACACACGCACCTTGACATAGGTGCCGGGGGCTTCGCCCAGAACTTGCATGTGCTCGCCCGGTTTGCGGGCCGGAACGCGCGCATTGTCCTTGGCTTCGATCCAGCGTTGCCAGTGCGGCCACCATGAGCCAGGATGATTGGCCGCCTTGGCGAACCATTCGTCGAAGTCGCCTACCGGCTTGCCGCCGGTCCAGTAGTGATATTTCTGCGCCGCCGGCGGATTGACGACCCCGGCGATGTGGCCGGAGCCGGCCATGACGTAATCGACCTCGCCGCCGAAATATTTCGAGCCGAGGAACACCGAAAGCGCCGGGGCGATGTGGTCTTCCTTCGAGGCGAGATTGTAGACCGGGATGGTGACGTCCTTTAGCGAAACCGCGCGGCCCGCCAACTCCATCATGCCTTGCGAAAGCCTGTTCTCGAGATAGCAATTGCGCAAGTAGAAGGAATGGTTGGCCGCGCCCATGCGGGTCGAATCGGCGTTCCAGTAGAGCAGGTCGAAGGGCAGGGGATCCTTGCCGCGCATGTAGTTGTTGACGACGTAGGGCCAGATCAGGTCGCCCGAGCGCAGCATGTTGAAGGCAGTCGCCATCCTGGTGCCGTCGAGATAGCCTTTTTCGCTCATCGCCTTTTCGACGGCCGCGACCTGCTCCTCGTCGACGAACACCTTCAGGTCGCCGGCATAGGTGAAATCGACCTGCGTGGTGAAGAAGGTCGCCGATTTGATGCGCTGGTCGCCTTCCTGCGCCATCAAGGCCAGCGCTGCCGCCAACAGCGTGCCGCCGACGCAATAACCGATGGCGTTGACGTCCTTTTCGCCGGTGGCCTTTTCGATCGTGTCGAGGCCGTATTGCAGGCCCTCCCTGATATAGGCCTCCCAACTCTTGGCGCCGTGCCGCTCGTCCGGATTGATCCAGGAGATGACGAAGACGGTGTGGCCTTGCTCGACGGCCCAGCGAATGAAGGATTTTTGCGGGTTGAGGTCGAGGATGTAGTATTTGTTGATCCATGGCGGGCAGATCAGCAGCGGCCGCTTGAGCACGGTGTCGGTCGTCGGCTCGTATTGCAGGATCTCGGCGACGTCGCTGCGGCCGACCACCTTGCCGGGCGTGGTAGCGAGATTCTTGCCGATTTCGAAGGATGAATAATCGGCCTGCCGCAGCTTCAGGTCGCCCTTGCCGGCGGCAATGTCCTCGGCCAGCATTTTCATGCCGCGCACCAGGTTTTCGCCGTTCGAGGCAACGGTCTCGCGAAACAATTCCGGGTTGGTCAGGATGAAATTCGACGGCGAGATGGCGTTGGAGACCTGCTTGACATAAAAGCTGGCCTTGTGGCGGGTGTGCTCGTCCAGACCATCGGCGTGCTCGACCAGTTCGGCCGCCCAGCGCGAGGTGACGAGATAGGCCTGTTTCAGGAAATCGAAGAAGGCGTTTCGGCCCCATTCCGGGTCCTGGAAACGCTTGTCGCCGCGCTCGGGCTTGACCGCATCCTCGGCGTCCTCGGCACCGGCGCCGATGCGCTGGACGGCGTTGGCCCAGACGGTCATGTAGCCGGAAAACAGCCGCGTCTGCGCCTCCAGCGCGCGCTGCGGGTCGGAGAGCCAGTACTCGGTGAGCTTGGAGAAGGTCTTCACCATGTCGACGACCGGCTCGGCGACGTGATCGCGCACCTCGCCCTTTTCCCGCGGCTCGGCCCATGCCGAGGCGGCCTTGCCGGCCTGCTCGATCATGCGTGCCATGTTCAGGGCGAAGCGTTCCGGGTCCTTCACCAGATATTGCTCGACGGTCGAAGGTTGGTCATCTTCCGCTTTGCCCGAATCGGGTGTTTTGGACATGGTTCGCGGGGTTCCTCCCGAAGCGTTTTGTTGACATATTACCATGGGATATCAGACAGGGTCCAATGTGCTCTAACCCGGTCGCCAGGAAAACAATATGACGATTAATATTGGCAAGAACGTTTTTTCCGGCACTGGTCGTTTTTGCCGCATGGCGGTCGTCCTGCTGGCGATGGCCGGTTGCACGAGCAGCAACATAGAGGGTGCAGCGCCCGCCGCCGGCTTCGCCGGCGCGAAGGACACCGGTTCCTATCCGAACCTGAACATCCCGCCGCAGGTGGCGGCCGAGCAATTCACCGACGAGGAAAAGAACGCCAAGCTCGCCCAACTGAAGGCCGAGGAGCAGGGCCAGGCCGCGAAGGGCGGCGTCGTCAAGGTCGCGGACCAGGCAGCGCTGGACCAACTGGCAAAAAAACACGGCGCCGAGGCGCTGAAGCAGATCGAAGGTAAATGCGACCCCGCTCTCGACCCTAATTGCAAATAAGCTTATACGCGCGACCGCAACCTCACTGTCTGGAACTGCCATGGAAGAATTCCACAAGGTCCGCCGGCTTCCGCCCTATGTCTTCGAGCAGGTCAACCGGCTGAAGGCCAGTGCCCGTTCGCGCGGCGCCGACATCATCGATCTTGGCATGGGCAATCCCGACCTGCCGACGCCCAAGGCCATCGTCGACAAACTTTGCGAGGTCGTGCGCGATCCGCGCACGCACCGCTATTCGTCATCGCGCGGCATTCCGGGCCTGCGCCGCGCCCAGGCCAATTACTATGCCCGCCGCTTCGGCGTGAAGCTCGACCCGGACAGCCAGGTGGTGGCGACGCTGGGCTCGAAGGAGGGCTTTGCCAATATGGCGCAGGCGATCACCGCCCCCGGCGATGTGATCCTGTGCCCCAATCCGACCTATCCGATCCACGCCTTCGGCTTCATCATGTCGGGCGGCGTCATCCGCTCGCTGCAGGTCGAGCCGGACGACGGTTTCATCCCGGCGCTGGAGCGCGGCATCCGCCATTCGATCCCGAAGCCGCTGGCGCTGATCCTCAATTATCCGTCCAACCCGACGGCACTGGTCGCCTCGCTCGATTTCTACAAGGAGGTGGTGGCCTTCGCCAGGAAGAACGACATCATCATCCTGTCGGACCTTGCCTATTCGGAGATCTATTTCGACGGCAATCCGCCGCCTTCGGTGCTGGAGGTGCCGGGCGCGATCGATGTGGCGGTCGAGTTCACCTCGATGTCGAAGACCTTTTCGATGCCGGGCTGGCGCATGGGTTTTGCCGTCGGCAACGAGCGGCTGATCTCGGCGCTGACCAGGGTGAAATCCTATCTCGACTACGGCGCCTTCACGCCGATCCAGGTTGCGGCGGCGCATGCACTCAACGGCGACGGTGCCGACA